>DATBCR010000861.1:0-11009 GCA_036270375.1 Pseudonocardiaceae bacterium
CGGCGGTGTGCTCAGCGCGGCAACCACGTCCCAGTAGGGCATCGCGTGGGCGGCGCGCCCTGCGCGTTCCTGCCACCCTTCGAGCACCACGTCGGCGGCCTCGACGCCGAACGTGACCGCCACGTCACACCGCAGCGAGCCGAGATCGACGCCAGGATGACCGACGCCGGCGCAGTCCCAGTCGATCACGGCGATGAACTCGTCATCGAGCCACATCGTGTTGCCCTGCCACAGATCCCCGTGCAGGAACACCGGCGCCGACGGCGGCTCGGACCGGCCCGCGATCGCCTTCTCGGCTGCCAGCAGCAGGGGCGTGGCGTCCGCGCGCCGACGCCACGCCGTGAAGTCGGTCAGCTCGATCGACTGGTGCCGCAGCGGCAAGTCCTTGGTGGGCGCCAACTCCACGGCATGCAGCTCGGCGGCTGCCGCACCGAGTGCCCGTAGCCGGTGCTCGGCGGCGGTCACGGGAATCCGGCTGCTGCCGGCGATCGCGGACACCAACATCAGCTCGTCACCGAGCGCGATCAGCCGAGGCGCACGGATGTCATGCTCGACGGCGACCCGCAGCGCGGCGATCTCCGTGTCGGACGCCCAACTCTTACGCAGCACGGCCTTACCGCCGTCCGCGAACGCCAGCATCCACGGCGCGCCACCCTCCCGAAGCGCTGTCGCTCCCGTGACGGCGGCGCCGACGACCGACGATGCCCAATCCAGCGCCTGCTCCGACGGTTCACCCATACGGCCGAGCGTAGCCTGGCGAAACCAGGGCGATTTTCCTGGCATTGTCTGGCCAGAAACCGTCGATCACCGATCCGGCGGTTCTGTGTACATGGGTGTTTGTGGATAATCCCGCCATGGTTGCCAGGTTCGCCCCGCTTGCCGCCGACGACCCGCACACGATCGCCGGATACACGCTGCGGGCGCGGATCGGCGTCGGCGGCATGGGCCGGGTGTATCTCGCGTTCAGTCCCGGCGGGCGCCCGCTCGCGATCAAGGTGGTGCGGCCGGAGTTCGCGCAGGACGAGGAGTTCCGGCGCCGGTTCCAGCAGGAAGTCGCGGCCGCGCAACGGGTCCAGGGCATGTTCACCGCGCAGGTCGTGGACGCGGACACCCGGGGGCCGCTGCCGTGGCTCGCGACGGCCTATGTGCCTGGCCCGTCGCTTGCGCAGGCCGTCGCCGAGCACGGCCCGCTGCCGCCGCCGACGGTGTTCCGGCTCATGGCGGGCGTCGCCGAGGGCTTGGCCGCCGTGCACGCGTGCGGCCTGATCCACCGCGATCTCAAGCCGGCCAACGTGTTGCTCGCCGCCGACGGTCCGCGCGTGATCGACTTCGGCATCGCCCACGCGGCCGGTGCGACCGCGATCACCCGGACCGGCATGCGCGTCGGGACGCCCGCGTTCATGGCGCCCGAACAGATCCGCGACGGGGCCGCGACGCCGGCCGTCGACGTGTTCGCGCTGGGCAATCTGGCCTTGTTCGCGGCGATCGGCCGGACGGCATTTGGCAATGGCAACACCGAGGCCCTGTTCCACCGGATTCTCAACGAACAGCCGGACCTGGGCGGCTGCCCACCCGCGCTGTGCGCGATCCTCGAACGGTGCCTGGCCAAGGAACCCGGTGGCCGGCCGACACTCGGCGACATCATGACGTACGCAAGGGCACACACACGGGGCGACACGTTGTCCGCCGCCCGTTCCTGGCTGCCGGAGTCGATCGTCACGTCGTTCGCCGGGTACGATACCGGCGCGTTCCCGCCGCCGCCCCGCCCGCCAACCATTGTCCTGTCACCGAAGAAGGCGAACAAGAGCAGCACAGGAGCCGGTGTCGCAGCTTTGCTGATCGCCGTCCTCGCGCTGATCTACTGGGTACCGAAGATGGGCAATCCCGGCAACAACAGCAGCTCCGGCTTCGCCCCGACCACGCAACCGCCGGTATACACCACCTCCGAACCGGACCCGACGTCCGACCCGACGACGTCCGACCCGCCGACGATCCCGACCACGCTGACGTTCGACCCGCCAGCGATCCCGACCACACCGCCATTCGACCCGAACTCCCTCAACGACGTATCGACCGACCCGACCCCGCAGACCCCCGATGCCCTGCTGGCCAACGGTTTCACCGACGGGACCGGACGACAGTTCACCCGCACGGCCGGCTGGAATCAACCCTGCATCACCAACAACCAGACCAACCAGGTGCAACAGATCCTGGCCAATGCGGATTGCAACAGCGCCACGGTCGGCGACTACGTCAGCGACGACAGCTCGATCATGGTGAGCATCAAGGTCATGGGCCTCCCGAACCGCGCGACCGCCGTGACCACGTTCAACGAACTGGTCAACACCAGCACGGGCGACGCGGGCATCGTGTGCCCCCCGTACCCGCGCTTCGGTTCACACATCTGTGACAGCGGCAATGCGGCGGCCTTCCGTGCGGCGGCGAAGTGGGGGCGGACGGGCCAGCAGTACCGCTATGTCCTGCTCGCTGTCGCGATGTACAGGAACCTGAGCCAATACTCCAGTCCCGCGCTGACAGCGGCGTCGACCCAGGCCGTCGACAGTTCCGGCCCACAGAACTGACGAGCTCACCGCGCTGGCAGCTCGACCACCCGGGCGTCCAGCCGGGCGCGTTCAGCGGCGAACACGACCCGGTGGGACGCAAGGCTTTCCGTGGCGCCGGACCGGATCATGGTCGGGTCGCCGTGCCACAGGGCGTCGACGAATGCCGTGATCAGGCCGGTGTCGCCGCCGTCGTGGGCGTCCGCGTCCGACACCCGGCCGTCCGATGGCGCGGTGTCGATGACCTCGGTGCGCTCGCCGTCGAAGTCGTAGACCTGAAGGCGTCGGCCGTCGCCGCGGATTTCGCCGTGGGTGCCGAACAATGCGGTGTGGCGGCTTTCCATGGGGGTGAATGCGGTGAGGGTGAATGACGCGGTGACGCCGTTCGCGTATTCGACGTTCACCACCTGGTGGTCGACGACGTCGTTGTCGCACGCGTAGACGCACCGGCCGTACGGGCCGTCGCGCAACGCGGTTTCCAGTTCCGCCGACGTCATCGACGGTGCCACGATCCGGGTGAAGTACGTCTTCGCGCTCGGGCGGTTCGCCTGTGCGTCGGCGAGGCCCGCCCGGTACAGCCGCAGCGCCGAGTACGGGCAGTCCGGCTCGATCGCGCAGCTCACGCACCGGGTCCCGGCACCCGCAGGCGCGGCCTGTGGCCGGAAATGCCGCAGCGACCCGAACGAGGACACCCGCATCGCGGGCTGTCCCACCAGGTAGGCCAGCCAGTCCAGGTCGTGGCACGACTTGGACAGCAGCAGGAACGTCGACTCGTCCGCCCGCCGCCAGTTGCCCCGGACGAACGAGTGCGCGAAGTGCCAGAACCCGACCGGCTCCCGGTGCTGCACGGCCATCAGTTCGCCGATCCGCCCGTTGTCCAGCAACGACTTCACCGCTGTGGTGTAGGGCGTGTAGCGGAGCACGTGGCACACCGCCATCGTCACGCCGGCCTTGTCGACGGCCGCCACGATCCGTTCGCAGTCCGATTCGTCCGTGGCCATCGGCTTTTCCAGCAGAATGTCGTAGCCCGCCTCGGCGAACGCGACGGCCGCGGCGACGTGATCGGCGTCCTGGGTGGCAATGATCACGGCGTCCGCGAGCCGCCCGGCCGCCACCAGGTCCCGCCATTCGGCGAACACGGCCGACGACGGCAGTCCGTGCCGCCGCACGAAAACCGACCGGTGATGCGGCCTCGGCTCGGCGACCGCGACGATCTCGGCCCGGTCACCCAACCCGGCCGCGATCTCGGCATACGTGCTGCCACGCGCGCCGGCCCCGGCGACCGCGATCCGCACCGGCCGGTCCAGCGGACGGGCAAGATGTGCCATGAGGTTGACCGTTGTGTTCATCACGCCCCGTCCGACGGTCCAGAATCCTTCCGCGCCATCACTGTAGGTTGTCGTGGTCGGACCACAACGGACGGAAAGGCACAGGGTGAGCGCGAATAACAGGCTGAACACGCACGCGGCGCTGGCCGAGGCACGGGGAGCGGTGCGCCGCGCCGACTTCCGCCGCGCCATCGGCTGCGGTGTGCTGGCCTTGGCCGCGCCCGGTGTCGTGCTGATCCTCGGCGGTGTGCACGTGGCCGCCATCGGCACCCGGATTGGCGTGTACGCGGCAATCGCCGGCTGCGGGATCTTCGGGCTGATCGCGGTCCGCAGCGCCGCCAACGAAGCGGCCCGACTGGCGCAGGCCAGTGGTGGCGCGTCAGCTGCCAATGTGCTGCGCTGGGTGATCACCCTCGGCGGCTACCTGATCGTCGTGGTCGAAGTGTTGTCGCTGCTCGCCGTGCCGGTGAACCAGCTGCTGGCGACCGGTGCGATCACCGGTGTCGTGGTGGGCATCGCGGCCCAGCAGTCGCTCGGCAACGCGTTCGCCGGGCTGGTCCTGCTGTTCTCCCGGCCGTTCGTGGTCGGGGAGTACATCACCCTGCGGTCTGGCGCGCTTGGCGGCCAGTACGACGGCGAGGTGACCGCCATCACTCTGATGTACACCCGGCTGGCGACCAGTGACGGGCCGGTCTCGCTGCCCAACTCCGGTGTGCTGGCCGCCGCGACCGGGCAGCGGCCGATACCGACGCCACCGCAGTCGCAGCCGCTGCCACCGTTGCGCCGGGTGCCGGTCGTGCCGAAGGGATCACGCCGGGCACGTTGAGCCGGCCCGTCGTAGCGTGGCGTCGTGGACCAACTCCCGGCCCCGGTCGGCTTCGTACTCGGTGGCGGCGGCAGCCTCGGCGCCGTCCAGGTGGGCATGCTGCGCGCGCTGGCCGACCGCGGGATCACGCCGGACCTGGTCGTCGGCACGTCGGTCGGCTCGGTCAACGGCGCGCTGCTCGCCGTCGATCCGGCCGGCGCGACGGAACGGCTGGCCGCGATCTGGGCCGTGATGACCCGAGCACGCGTGTTCCCCGGCGGGCCGCTGGCACAGCTGCGGACCCTGCGCCGCCACCGGAACTACCTGTTCCCCAACGACGGCCTCGCCGGCGTGCTGACCGAGGCGCTCGGCGGGCACACCGACTTCGAGTCGCTCGCGCTGCCGTTCGGCACGGTCGCGGTGAACGCCGCCAGTGGCCTGCCGGTGCTACTGCGGTCCGGACCACTGGTGCCGGCGATCCTGGCCAGCAGCGCGATCCCGGGCATCTACCCGCCGGTTCGGCACAACGGCCTAGTGCTCTACGACGGTGGAGTGCTGGCCAACGTGCCGATCCGGCAGGCACTCGAACTAGGCGCGAAGTCGTTGGTGGTGCTGGATTGCGCGTTTCCCGGACACCTGCCGGACGTGCCGGGCACGATGGCCGAGACGCTGCTGTTCTGGGCCACCCTCGGCATGCGCAACCAGGCCGTGCTTGAGGCAGAACTGGCCGCGCGGGACGTGCCGGTGCTCTACCTGCCAGGTCCGCCGGTCCGCCCGATGACCCCACTGGACTTCAGCCATACCGCCGAACTGATCGCCGACTCGTATGCGTCGGCCGGCGGTTTCCTGGCCAACCTCAGCCTGACCGGACCGGGCCTCTACGGTCAGCCGGGCATTCCGGCGTAGCCCTGGCGGTCAGGTCTCGTTTGTCAAGTTTTGAAGTAGCGCTGTGATCTGGGCCATACCCAAGCTGGTCTTGGTAAACCCGTCGTTGACCTTGCCCTCAAGTCTGGCCAACCCGCTGTCGACCTTGTCCTCAAGCCTGGCCAACTGCTCCTGCTGCTCAAGTTGCGTCTCCCGCAGGGCGTTGAGCGTGCTCGTGTGTGCACGAAGCTCTACTCGGAACTCCGACACGTCGCGGTCAGCAGCACCAGCCAGCACACGGGCCGCCGCCGCATCCTGCCGGACGTCAGCTGCCTGCCGCTCAAGTGCGGCGACCCGAGTTTCAAGATCTTCAATACTCGACATGCGTCGACCCCCTTCCTGTACACAGGCTACCGGGCCGATCGGGGCGGCGCCTGCCTGACCTACCGCTAGCGCGCCGGCCAGGGAGTCCACGCTCGGTTCGAGGCTCACACCGCGATCAGCACGACCAGGGTGCGCGGGCCGTGCACGCCCTCCACCCGGTTGAACTCGATGTCGCTGGTGGCGGACGGGCCGCTGATGAACGTGATCGGCCGGACCGGGTCCAGCCGGCCGATCGCCTCCGGCACCGTCCCGACGATCTGGTCGGCCCGCACGACGCACAGGTGGTAGTCCGGCAGCAGGGTCAGTGCGCGCCGGCCCTGGTCCGGTCCCGCGTCCAGCACGATGGTGCCGGTCTCCGCGATGACCAGGGCGCACCCGGTGAGCACGCCATCGGCCCGGTCCAGTTCGGGCACCGGCAGTGGCGGCTCGTCCACCAGCCACGACACCTCGGGCACCAGCCACTCAGCTGGCAGTCCGGCCGGCGCGACGATGTTCCGGCGGCCACTGAGTTCCTGGCCGATCCGGGTCACCAACTCGCCGGCCGGCACCAGGTGCACGGTGGCCTGGTAGTCGGCGATCCGCTCGGCCGCCAACTCGACGAGGTCACCGAGGTCCCGCCGCCGCTGGTACGCCCTGGGCACTGGTGGTGCGGGTGGCCGGCCGGCGAGTGCCGCGTCGATCCGGGCGAGGATGTCGGTTCGCGCGTCAGTCATGAGTGCGTTTCCACCACGCTCGGAAGGATTCGGCGGGCGGGACCGGCGCGTCCCGGCCCATCGTCCACTTGGCGCCCGGCCCGGGCAGCCGGCTGATCTTGCCGTCCCTGGCCAGGAACCGGGCCAGCGAACCGGCTCGCTGGGCCGTCTCATAGCGGCTCGGCTCGCGCAGAATCCACGCCAGGGCTGCCATGCCGATCGCCTCCGGCGTGCGTTTTCCCTTGGCGCGCACCACATCCGCCCGCAGATGGGTGAGCACTTCCGGGATGTTGATCCGGACGGGGCACACCTCGTAACACGCCCCGCACAGCGACGACGCGAACGGCAGCGACGCCGCCTGCGGATCATGCGGATCGCCGGCCAGTTGCGGTGCCAGTATCGCGCCGATCGGCCCCGGATACACCGATCCGTAGGCCTGGCCGCCGGTCCGCTCGTAGACCGGGCACACGTTCAGGCAGGCCGAACAGCGAATGCACCGCAACGCCTGGCTGCCGACCTGATCAGCCAGCGTCGCGGTGCGGCCGTTGTCCAGCAACACCAGGTGAAAATGCGCGGGGCCGTCGCCGGGCGTGACGCCCGTCCACGCAGACGTGTACGGGTTCATCCGCTCCGCCGTGGACGACCGGGGCAGCAACTGCAGGAACACCTCGAGATCCGACCACGTCGGCACCAGCTTCTCGATGCCCATCACCGTGATCAGGGTTTCCGGCAGCGTCACGCACATCCGGCCGTTGCCCTCGGACTCCACCACCAGGATCGTGCCGGTGTCCGCGACACCGAAGTTCGCGCCGCTGATCGCGACCTTGGCGGACAGGAACTTCCGGCGCAGGTGCCGCCGCGCCGCCTCGGCCAGTGCCCGGGGCTCGTCGTCGAGGTCTGCCGGCACGTCCGGCATTTCGCGGCGGAAGATCTCCCGGATCTCCGACCGGTTGCGGTGGATCGCCGGCACCAGGATGTGGCTCGGCCGGTCGTGCCCGAGTTGGACGATCAGTTCGGCCAGATCCGTCTCGACGGCGTTGACGCCACCGTCCGCCAGTGCCTCGTTGAGCCCGATCTCCATGGTGGCCATGGATTTCACCTTGACCACCTCGTCCGCGCCACTTGCCCGCACCAGGTCGAGCACGATCCGGTTCGCCTCGGCCGCGTCGGACGCCCAGTGCACGACACCGCCGCGTTCGGTCACCGCGGCCTCAAGGCGCCGCAGGTAGCCGCCGAGGTTGGCCAGCACGTCGTCCTTGATCGCCGCGCCCGCCTGCCGCAACTGTTCCCAGTCCGCCAGTTCCCCGACCACATGTGCCCGTTTCGTGCGGATAGTGTGGGTGGCGTTGCGCAGGTTCGCGCGCAGTTGCGGATCGGCCAGCGCGGCCTTGGCCGCGGTCGGGAAGACCGGCGTGCCCAGCCAGGTCACCGGGTTGCGGTTCACGCTCGCCACGGTTCCTCCTCGGTGCTGGCCAGGATCTCGGCGAGGTGCAGGGTCCTGGTGCCGGCGCGCAACCGGGACAGGCCGCCGCCGATGTGCATCAGGCACGAGTTGTCGCCCGCCGTCAGGATCTCCGCGCCGGTCTCGATCACGGCGGTCATCTTGTCGGTCAGCATGGCGAGCGACGTGTCCGCGTTCTTCACCGCGAACGTGCCGCCGAACCCGCAGCACGACGTGGCATCGCCCAGTTCGGTCAGCCGCAGCCCGCGCACCGCGCGCAGCAGCCGCAGCGGCCGGTCGCCGACCCCGAGCATGCGCATCGAGTGACACGTCGGGTGGTACGTGACCCGGTGCGGGAAGTACGCGCCGACGTCGGTCACCCGCAGCACGTCCACCAGGAATTCGGACAACTCGTAGGTCGGCACCGTCGGGTGCCCGTTGTCCGGCACGAGGCCGGGGTGGATCTCGCGGACCATGCCGGCACACGAGCCGGACGGCGCGACGACCGCGTCGTAGCCCGCGAACACGTCGGCGTAGCGGACGGCCAGCTCCGTAGCCTGCTCGGGGTAGCCGGTGTTGAAGTGCAACTGGCCGCAGCAGGTCTGGCCGAGGGGGAAGTCGACCGCGCAGCCGAGCCGGTCAAGGAGCCGGACCACGGCCCGTGCGGTGTCCGGAAAGAAGGTGTCCGTCACGCACGTCGCGAACAGCGCCACCCGCACCTGGTCGCCTCCTCCGCCTCCGCCAAGCACAACCTACCTGTGGTCACGCCGATCGGGTAGCCGCAGGGCATCAGACATCCGATGAATGCGCGGTTCGCTGGCGCAACGCTTCGTACAGGATGATCGCCGCGGACGTCGCCACATTCAGCGAGTTCGCCAGGCCGGACATTGGGATGCGCACCTGCACGTCGGCCGAGTCGAGCCACGTCGACGACAGGCCGTGCTTCTCCGAGCCGACCGCGATCGCGACCGGGCCGGTCAGGTCGACGTCGGTGAACACCGTGTCCGTGTCCGGCGTCGCGGCGACCACCCGCAGCGCGCCGGTCCGCGCCCAGGCCAGCACCTCGGCCGAGTCGGCAGCGGCCACCGGCACCGCGAACACGGTGCCCTTGCTCGCCCGCACGATGTTCGGGTTGCCCCAGTCGGTGATCGGCGCGGCCGCGATCACCGCGTCCACGCCGACCGCGTCCGCAGTGCGCAGCATCGCGCCGAGATTGCCCGGTTTCTCCACCGACTCGCAGACCAGCGTGAGCGGGTTCGGACGCAGTCGCAAGGCCGCCAACCCGGTCGGCACGGTGTGCACGACGGCCAGCCAGCCATCGGGTGATTCGCGATACGCGACCCGCTCGAACACCCGCGTGTTCACCTGGACGATCTCGGTGCCGAGCGCGGCGACCGCGGCCACCGTGTCCAGATTCTCCACGTCCCGGACCAGTTCCGGGCAGAAGTACAGCGTGCTGGGCACCATGCCGGCGGTCAGCGCGAGGCTCAGCTCCTCGTAGCCCTCCACCAGCATCAGGCCCAGCTGGTCGCGTTGCCGGCGGCGGCGGAGATTGACGAGTGTTCGGACCCTGGGATTGCTGACACTGGTCAGCTCAAGGTACGCCGACTGCGGCTGCGGCCCGGAAATCGGCTGCGTGGACATGTACTGATCGTAATCGGTTCGGCCCGGTAACCGGCCGGGCGGCCGATCGGGTAGCGCGGCTCACCCACTCGTGGGACGCGGTGGCGAGTGCCGGCGGAGCCGTGTCGGACCGTCCTAGAGTGACGGTGCGGCAACGAATTGGCCGGAGCGGAGGCCGGAGCCGATGGCGCCGATTGCCCGGTACTGGCTGCCCGCCTTGCTGATCCCCCTGCTTGGCCTCTGTGTCCACAATGGACATGACGGCGTGCCGGTGCACTGTCCACCTCGGTCACCGTCCGGTTGTGAACCCACTACACAACAAGAACCGTCGCAACTGCCGACAACCTCCCGGCAGGTGCCGACACCGTCCACGACGCGGCCGACCACGCGGGCAGTCCCGCCGATCCGTCCTGTGGTGACCGTGGCCGTGCCGCCGCCGACCACCACGCCACCTCCGACCACGACGACCCGGCCGCGACCACCGCGCGTAACCGGGAACCTGGCCAAGCAGTCCCACCAGAACGTCCAGACGTCCCCGTTCGACAACCCGGTCACGGTGCTGGCGATCGTGGTCGGCGTGGCGGCGGCCGGTACCGCGGGCAGTGGCGGCATGCGGCGGTGGATCACGTCAACCGGCCGTATCGAGCCGGGCGATGGCAAGCCGGAGCTGGTCCGGCCCGATGTCCAGCGTCCCCTGGTAGGGCCTGCGGATCAGGAAGACGACGAACACCGCGCCCGCGAGTAGCGCGGCCTCGGTGAGCAGCGGGATGACCGAAGACAACGAGTGCGGCAGCCCGACCAGCAGGCCGTGCACGGGCACCACGGCGGCGGTGATCACAAGGCAGATCAGCAGCCCGGACGGCAGTCCACCGTTCGCGTCCTGCAGTCGGAGATCACGGGCGCCGTTCAGCGCGTCGAACACCTTGATCGTCTCCAGCCGGGTCGCCTGGCCCGATTCCTGTTGGGTCGGCACGGTCAGGATCTCCTCGGAAATGTGCCGCAGTACCAGGTCGGCGGCCTCGGCGGAACCGCCGTACGCCAGTCGTGGCCATTCCTGGTTGACCACGACGTTCGCGTAGTCCCTGATCTCGCCGCGCAGCCGGTCGCCGTTCGGCAGGCCGCCGACGTCGTTGTACAGCGCGGTCAGCGCAGAACCCTCGTCCCCGACGTCGGCCATGGCGTGCTGGTACGCCTGCCATGCGAGCACCAGCGACAGCGCGAACGACGCGAGGAACAGCGCGTTGAACATCGCGCCGGCCGGGCCGGTCGTCTGGTCGTGCCACTTCTCCCGCCGCTCGCCGAGCCGGATCC
>DATBCR010000862.1:0-5095 GCA_036270375.1 Pseudonocardiaceae bacterium
GGGCGCAACGGGTATCAGCATCTCGACGCCGTAGCGGGCCAGCGCGCCGAGTGCGCCGCCGACGGAGATCGCGCCAAGGACTCGGATGTGGTGCCCGGCGAGTTCCGTGCGGTGCGCCGGGACGTGTAGATCGACATCGGAATCCACCGCCGACTGTGCGTCCGATGCCAAGAAAGCCTCCTACCGCGGGTGCATCGAGCCCCACCGCCGTCGTGCCAGCGTATCGGATGACCTCGGTACGTGATCACGGACGCGCACCAGGTCACGCCTGATAAGGCCGCTGATCAGTGTTGTACGCGTGGCGGGACCATACCGCCCGGGCGCCGCCCCACACGTGAGCCGACACAGCGGCGCGGATCGAGGTCGTCCAGGCTGGTGCTGTGCGGCTAATGTGAGACTGCGGCTGCCCCACCAGGGTGGCCGTTGACGTGCCCGGCACCGGACCTGCCGGGAGAAGACGGAGAGGACGAGGACGTGAGTGAGATCCACCGGATCGGTGTTGTCGGCTCCGGGCTGATGGGCTCGGGCATCGCGGAAGTGTGCGCACGGGCCGGGTTGGACGTCCTCGTCAACGAGGTCAGCGAGGCCGCGGTCGAGTCAGGGCGCGGCCGGATCAGCACGTCACTGGCCAGGGGCGTGAAATCGGGCAAGCTGTCGGAAGCCGAGCGGGACGACGCCATCGGCCGGATCGTCTTCACCACCGATCTCGGCGACTTCGCCGACCGGGAACTGGTCATCGAGGCGGTCGCCGAGCACGAGCCGACCAAGATCGACGTGTTCGGCACCCTGGACAAGGTGGTGACCGCCGAGGACGCCATCTTCGCGTCCAACACGTCGTCCATCCCGATCATGAAGCTGGCGATGGCGACGCGGCGGCCCGAACAAGTCCTCGGTATTCACTTCTTCAATCCGGCGCCGGTGCTCAAGCTCGTCGAGCTGATCCCTTCGCTGCTGTCCAGCACGCAGACCCAGGCGCGGGCCGAGGAGTTCGCGACCGGCGTACTCGGCAAGACCGTCGTCCGGTCGCAGGACCGGGCCGGGTTCGTGGTGAACTCGCTGCTGATCCCCTATCTGCTGTCCGCGATCCGGATGTTCGAGTCCGGATTCGCGTCGGCCGAGGACATCGACAACGGCATGGTGCTCGGCTGCGCGCACCCGATGGGTCCGCTGCGCCTGACCGACCTGATCGGCCTTGACACCACCAAGGCCGTTGCCGAGTCGCTGTACGCCGAGTTCAAGGAGCCGCTGTTCTCGCCGCCGCCGCTGCTGCTGCGGATGGTGGACGCCGGCCTGCTCGGCAAGAAGACCGGCCGTGGGTTCTACGACTACGCCCGCTGATCCGCCGGTCGCCCGGTTCGCGCCGGGCGACCTGGACGTCCTCGACGCCCTGGCGAGACGTAGAGACGAGGGCAGCAAACCCAACCACCGGCACGACCGCCTGTGGATGGCCTTGGTCGTCGAGGGCGGTGGGATGCGCGGCGCGTATCCGGGCGGGATGGTGCGGGCGCTGGAGGAACTGGGCCTGCGGGACAGTTTCGACGAAATCTTCGGCACGTCCGCCGGGGCGTACGTGGCCGCGGCCTTCGCCACCGGACAGGGTGTCGGCGCGGCCACCATCTACGCCGACGACCTGTCGGGCACCCGGTTCATCGACCTCCGGCGGGCCATGGCCGGTCGTGGCCCGCTGATGGATTTCGACTACCTGATCAACGATGTGCTCGCCAACAGCAAACCGCTGGACTTCGACGTGCTGGCCGACTGCGACGTGCCGGTGCGGCCGATCGCCACGGCCACCGCCTCACTGCGCGGACACACCCTGGACGGCCTCGTCACGCCGACCCTGTGGCGCACCGCCCTGCGCGCGACGGCCTGCGTCCCGGTGCTGGCTGGCCGGCCGGTCCGGCTGCACGACCAGACGTGGATCGACGGCGCGGTCAGCGAACCGGTCGCGGTGCGGCGGGCGGTGGCCGGCGGTGCGACGCACGTGCTGACCCTGCTGTCGCGGACCGAGGACGAGTCGGCGATCCCCGCCGGCAACCCGCTGAGCGCCCTGATCGACCGGACCCGACCGCGGTTCGGCCGGGCACTGCGGCAGCGACGTGCGCAGCTCACCGACACGGCGTCGGCGTTCCAGAACGCGGAACACCCGCTGCGCCGCCGGGCACGACTACTGGCGGTACGTCCGCTGGAGTCCTGCCGGGTCGGTCCGTTCACCACGGATCCCGACCGGTTGCGGCACGCCGCCGACACGGGTTCCCGGGCCGTGCATGCCGCTGTCGTTGCCGCCGGCCGGCGAGGATAATGGGGGAATGGTCACCGTCATCGTTCCCACCAGCGACGATGTCGGTATTCGACCTCAACGTTGCTGGAGGTCGATGTAAGCTGCGATCAATCGGAACGACACGGGTGGAACACAGAGCGGTGCCGTGCTGCGGTCCACCTGATTGTTCTCGTATCCTGCCTCTGCGCAGGCCGAACGCACCCGCTGTCGGGGGATGCGTCATGCGGCGACGAAATACCATCGGGATGCAAGGGGAACCGTGGCAAGCAAGACCGTGGTCGAGTTGTTCGACGATCTGGACGGGGGTCGTGCGGACGAGACGGTGAGATTCGCGCTCGACGGTGTGGAGTACGAGATCGACCTGTCCGCCAAGCACGCCGCCTCGTTGCGGGACACGTTGGCCGTCTACATCGGTCACGCGCACCGCCCGGCCGGCCGAGCCCGCCGTACCGCCGCTGCCGCCGTCGATGACGGCCGCACGAAGAACGGCAGGAACGGCTCCGGCAAGGTGAGCAGCAGTGCCAGCCTGACGGCCGAAATCCGCCGGTTGGCAAGCGAATCGGCACAGAAGGTGACCCAGGCGGCACGCGCGGCGGAGGCGGCGAGTGCCAAGCAGGCGGTGCTGGCACTCGACGGTGCCGACGATCCGGTGCGGCGGCCGCCGGGCGAGGCGACCGCGCCGGCGACCACGCCGGGACCGGTGCCGGCGTTGGTGATTCCGTTCATGGAAGCCGGGCTGTAGGCGGTTTCGGCTTATCCCGGCGGCAGCCGCCGCACCGATGGTGTGGCGGCCCGGCCGAGCCGTTTGATCGGCGGCAGCGCCGAAAGGTGCGCAACATCACGCGGGCCGCGGTAAGTCGGCTTGCTTGTTCGGTTATTTGGCAAGGGCGTCGATGAGCAGCACGTTGTTCTCCTCCACCACCCGCAACGCCCTGTGCGCCGTGCTGGTCGACGCGCCCGGTCCGGTGCCGGTGGTGTAGGTCACGTCGATCGGCACGTTCACCGATCCGTCCGAATTTTTCGTGACGCCGATCGCGTGCGCGGAGCTGAGCTGGGAGAACTGGCCCCAGTAGTTCTGAAACCCGGTCATACCACCGAAAGCGGCCTGTGCGCCCGGCGTGAGGAGCTGGAACCGGGCGGCCGGGTTCGCCAGGTCGCCGAAATAGTTGACGACCGCGAGGCCGGCCGACCTGTAGTCGATCGTGCCGCTGGTCGCCGCGCTGCCCACCGCTGGCGCCGAATTCGTCGTGCTGGCACCGGTATCCGGCGCGGACGTGTGCGACGTGGTGGTTGTCGCCGAACCGCCGGTCGAGCCGGCATGTTGTTGGGCCGAGCCGGAGTTGAGCAGCAGCGCCACTCCGACCACGGCCAGCACGATCACGATGGCGCCGGCCGCGATGAACACCAGCCTGCGGTCCACCGGCCGCCGGGTCGCCGGTGCCGTGGTGGGCCGGTAGGCGGCCGGGCGGTCACTGAGCAGCGGTAGCGCCGAGGACGGGTAGACCGGCGGCTCGGGTGTCTGGGCGGCCTCGGACGGCTCGGCGTCGGGCGGGCGCAGATCGGGCACGGTCGGTGCCGGCCTGCCGACGGTGGGCAGTGGCCGTGGCGTCCGGTCGGCGGCCAGTTCGGCCAGCATCCGGCTGGCCTGGCTCATGGTCGGCCGCTCGTCCGCGTCCGGCCGCAGCAGCTGCATCAGCAGTGACGTCAGCACGCCGGCCTGTCTCGGCGGCTGCACCTTGCCCTCGGCGACGAGCCGCAACAGCGCCAACTGGTTGTGCCGCTCCGGAAACGGCGGCCCGCCCTCGACCGCGTCGTACAGCGTGGCACCGAAGGAGAACACGTCCGACGCCGGCGTCGGTTCCTGCCCACGGGCCACCTCGGGCGCCAGATAGGCGGGCGTGCCGGCGAACATGCCGGTCTGCGTGACCGTGACGTCGCCGGAAGCCCGTGCGATACCGAAGTCGGTGATCTTGGCGACGCCCTGGTCGTTGATCAAGATGTTGGCGGGCTTGATATCCCGGTGCACGATGCCGGACGCGTGCGCCGCGGCGAGCGCCGACGCGATCTGGCTGCCGACCGCCGCCACGTCCGCGGCGGCCATGCTGCCGCGCTCGGCCAACTCGACCGCCATGCTCTTGGACGCCATGTACTCCATGACAAGACACGGATCGCTGTCGTGCTCCGCGACGTCGAACACAACGATCGCGTTGGGATGGTGCAGCCGCGCGGCGATCCTGGCCTCCCGCAGGGCCCGCCGACGCGCGTCCTCTTTCTGTTCGTCCGTCAGCCCGGGCTGGGTCAGCAACTGCTTGACCGCGACCACCCGCTCCAGCCGTTCGTCACGCGCCCGCCACACCACACCCATCGACCCGCTGCCGATGCGCTCCAACAACCGGTAGTGCCCGGCGATCAGTTGACCCTCGTCGATGACCGATTGCTCCCTGTGTGCACCAGTCGCCTGAGCGTGGTTTCGTTCGGGTGGGGACGGGTTCACCCTATCGAATCGCCCCAGGACGTCAGCGGCCGACAGTGGCACCCCTGACAAGACAATTCCCCTAACTGGTCTATACCTTTCCCGAGTAGGACAGGGTAGACCGAAAAGGGGACCACCAGCGGCGATCCTGGAGGACAGCGATGCGCGTGGGACTGTCAGGACAACGACTGCGCCGAGTGACCATCGTGCTCGCCGCGCTGATCACCGTCGGCTGGGCGGGCGCGGGTTGCGGCGGCGCCAACGCGGCGGCCGCACTGGCCCCGCAGGCTCCGCCGGCTCCGCTGTCGATGGCCAACCGCATCGTGCCCGAACCGGCGGTC
>DATBCR010000863.1:0-6420 GCA_036270375.1 Pseudonocardiaceae bacterium
GCGACTGTACGACTTCCCGCCAGACCTGGCGCGGCCGTGGGTGAAGGTGAACTTCATCAGCAGCGCGGACGGCGCGGTCACGGTCGGCGGCCGGTCCGGCGGGCTGTCCGATCCCAACGACAAGAAGATCTTCGCGCTCGGCCGGACCCTGGCCGACGTGATCCTGGTCGGCGCCGGCACCGCGATGATCGAGCGGTACCGGGGCATCCGGCCCGACGAGGTGTGCGCGGACGTGCGCGCCGAACTCGGCCTTGCGCCGCTGCCGCCGATCGCCGTGGTGACCCGCCGCTGCACGGTGACCCCGGACTCGCCACTGGTCACGAAAACCGCCACGCCGACCATCGTCTTCACGTCCGTCTCCGCACCCGCCGAACGCCGGAAGGCGCTGGCCGACGCGGGTGCCGACGTGGTGATCGTCGGCGACGACGACGTGGATCTGGCCGCCGCGCTGAGAGATCTGGACCGGCGGGCGCTGCGCCGGGTGTGCTGTGAGGGCGGGCCGCGCCTGTTCGGCACACTGGCCGTGGCCGGGCTCGTGGATGAGCTGGACCTGAGCATCGCCCCGCTGCTCGCGGTCGGCGACGCGGGCCGGATCACGGCCGGTCCGCTGCCCGCCACCCCGACCCGGCTGCGGCTGGCGTCCGTCCTGCACGCCGACGACATGCTGCTGCTGCGCTACCTCCGTGCCGCCGATCCGAGGTGAGAACCCATGGTCCTGCCGGTGAACCCACCGATCCAGCCGATGCTGGCCGCCCTGACGTCGCGCATCCCGGACGGCGACCGGCTGCTGTTCGAGCCGAAGTGGGACGGCTACCGGTGCCTGGTGTTCCGCGACGGCGCCGAACTGGTGCTCCAGTCGCGGTCCGGCAAGCCGTTCAACCAGTACTTCCCCGAGCTGGTCACGGAACTGCTCGACGTGCTGCCGGACCGCGTGGTGCTCGACGGTGAGCTGGTGGTGGACCGCGACGGCAGGCTGAGCTTCGACGCGCTGGCCGAACGTATCCAGCCGTCGCCCGACCTGGTGCGGGAGCTGGCCGTCCAGCAGCCGGCCCGCTACATGGCGTTCGACCTGCTCGCGCTTGAGGAGCACAACCTGATGGGCGTGCCGGGCAAGGACCGGCGGGAGGCGCTGAACACGTTCGTCACGTCTGCGGATCGCTTGCATGTCACCGCTTTCACCCGCGAGCCGGCCGTTGCGCGAGAGTGGTTCACGCTGTTCGAGGGCGCCGGGCTGGACGGTGTCATCGGCAAGCCGGCGAACGGGCCGTACACGCCGAACAAGCGCACCATGTTCAAGTTCAAGCACTCCCGTACCGCCGACTGCGTTGTCGCCGGGCTGCGGTGGCACGTCAACACGACACCGGGCACGACCGTCGGTTCGCTGATGCTCGGGCTCTACGACGAGGTGGGCGTGCTGCACCACGTCGGTGTCGTGGGGGCGTTTCCGGACGCGCAGCGCAGGTCGCTGGCCGAGCTTTTGGCTCCACTGCGCGAAAACGGGGACCATCCGTGGCTCGGGCCGGACGCGCAGGACGGCCGTCGGCTGCCGGGTGCGCTGAAGGTGACGCGGTGGCGGCACGAGGAGTTGGCGTGGGTGCCGCTGCGGCCGGAGCTGGTGGTCGAGGTCAGCTACGAGCACACCGACGGCGAACATCCGGCCCGGTTCCGGCACAACGCCCAGTTCGTCCGGTGGCGGCCGGACCGTGACCCGGCGTCCTGCCGGTACGACCAGTTGGAGCTGCCGGCCAGCTACGACCTGGACGCGGTGCTGCGCGGCGACGTCCGGCGGCGTTAGATCTCGGCCGGCGGACTGGTCCGGGTGGCGCCGGCCGACGCGCCGACCACGAGGCAGATCGCGAGCCACTGCAACGGGTGCAGGCCCTGGCCGAGCACGATCAGCCCGGCAAGCGCGGCCACCGCCGGTTCCAGGCTCATCAGCACGCCGAACACCCGGGGAGGTATGCGCCGCAACGCTTCCAGCTCCACCGAGTACGGCACGACCGACGACAGCAGTGCGACCCCGAACCCGGCGGCGAGCACGACCGGGTGCAGCAGCGCGGTCCCCGACTGCGCCACCCCGAACGGCAGCACGAGCAGGCCGCCGACGGCCATCGCGACGGCGAGACCTCCGCCGCCGCTGGACTGGGCGCCGAGTTTCGCCGACAGCAGGATGTAGCAGGCCCAACAGGTGCCCGCGCCGAGCGCGAACAACACGCCGAGCCATGACACCCGGCCACCGCCGTCGGTGAGCAACGCCACACCACCGGCCGCGAGCAGTGCCCACAGCAGGTCCCGCCAGCGCCGCGAGCCGCCGATCGCCAGCGCAAGCGGCCCGAGGAACTCGATGGTCACCGCGACACCGAGCGGCAGGCGCACGATGGCCTCGTAGAAGCAGACGTTCATCACGCCGAACACCGACCCGAACGCGCCGACCACCAGCCACGACTGCCGCGTCATCCGCAACGACGGCCGCCACGCGACGAGCAGGATCACGGCCGCGAACACCAGTCGCAGCGTGACAACGCCCACCGCGCCCGCGATCGGGAACAGGTCCTTCGCCAGCGCCGCGCCGACCTGCACGCTGACGATGCCCGCGAGAACCAGCATGGGCGGCGGCACACTGCCCAGCCCCCGCCCGGCGATCGCGGCCAGCGCCGACCGTGCCGAGAACCGCCGAGGGGTTCGCTCGACGTGCACCGTGACCACCTGCTGCTCCCTTCCTGACCGACCGAGGTGAGTGGAACTCCGACCCGCTCACCTGGGTCATACCACGCACGTGCGACGCTCCGAGCGTCACCGGCCCGATCTGTCCAGCTGGTGGAAACTTCGTGGAAAGCGAGAAACCGAGTGCGCCGCGTGGTCGCCCGCGCCTGGCCGCCAGCCCTTGGCGCGGCTGTCGTCACGCTCGCACTGGTCGCCGGATGCACGGTCGGGCCGTCGCAGCGACCGGGCCTTGTTGTGGCCGGCAACCCGCCGGTGACGTCGGGTCCCGGGTCGTCGTCTGCCCGGCCGCTGCCTGGTCTGGACCGGCCGTCGTCCAATCTGATCGGCTGGAGCGACTGCACGTCGACCACCCGGGAACGCCTCGGCGCGACGACGGTGCCGGCGGGGCTGAAGTTCCAGTGTGCCAGGGTGCTCAGCGCGCTGGACTCGCCGAGCGCCCCCGGCGAGGGCTACACCCGTCTCGAGCTACTACGGGTCGGCAATGGACCGACGCCCCTCGTGGTGCTGAACGACCTGGACGGCCTGCCCGGCACGTTGTACGCGGCCACGCTGGCTGCCGTGCTGCCCAGTGCGTTCCTGCGGACGTTCGCACTGGTCGGCGTCGACCGGCGGGGCACTGGCGCGTCCGACCCGGTGCACTGCGTGCCGGAGGACGACCGGGCGCAGATCGTCGGCTACGACCCCACCGACACCGACCTGAGTGGACTGTTGGACGCCAGCCGGGACGCCAGCCAACAGTGCATCCTCGCCCTGGACACCAGATCCGCCGCCCTGGACATCACTCGAACGGCTGAGGACCTGGAGACGATCCGTCAGGAGTTGGGCGTGAGCCACCTGGACGCGATCGGCCACGGCGAGGGTTCCCGGGTGCTCACGACGTACGCCGACACGTACCCCGGCCAGGTCGGCCGCTTCGTGTTGGACGGCGCACCGGACCCGACCGTCAACGCGACCGACGCGGTGACGGCGCGGGCGGCATCGGCGGAAGCGGCGTTCACGGCGTTCGCGGCGCAGTGCGTGCAGCTCAACTGCCCGCTGGCGCCGAACCCGAAGGCGGTGTTGACCCAGCTACTCGGCCAACTGCGCAGCCAGCCGCTCGACCTGCCGGACGGCACCGAGATCACCAACGGGACGGCGGTCAACGCGGTGCTGGCGGGCCTGGCGGCCCCCCGGTCCGGCTGGCCGGCCCTTGCCGGCGCGATAGCCGCCGCCCGCACCGGCGACGGCACCGGCCTCGCGACGCTGGTGGAGCCGATGGTGAGCGGCACACAGACGGATCCGGCGAGGCTGGACGCCCGGTTGGTGTCCGGCTGCAACGACCAGACGGACCGGTTGGCGCCCGATCAGGTGAGCGCGGCGATGAAGTCGCTGAGCGCGAAATATCCGTTGTTCGGCGGGGTTTTCGCCCAGAGCCTGCTGCTGTGCGGCCCATGGCCGGTCCCGAACCGGCAGTTGGCGAAGCCGACCGCCAAAGGCGCACCGCCGATCCTGGTGCTCAGCACGGCGAACGATCCGGTGACGCCGGTGATCGGAAGCCAGCGCACCGCACAGCAACTGGACTCCGGCCTTCTGGTGAACTGGCTGGGCTCCGGCCACGGAGCCCTCGGCCAGTCGAGCTGCACAACCCGGGCAGCGCAGGCTTTCCTGATCGACGGCCACCTACCCGCGAACCCGACTACCTGCCCGCCCTGACCTGGCTACTGGTATGGCAACTGGCATGCGCCCACCGTGGCCGTATGTGTTACCTACAGGATCCGCAGCAACCACAGCCTGGGCCGGTGCAGTTGGCGCAGCAGCCGCAGCCGGCTGGCTTCGGGGTCGGTGTCGACGGTCCCATGACGACCTCCCGTCGTTCGTACGGTTCCGTTGACACACAACGTAACCCCGCTTGAACCATGTGTGAAACCGCCATGCGAGGGACTCGACGGTTCAGTCGGACAGCTCCGCCAATGCCTGCCGTGCCGCGTTCAGATCCGCCTCCAACTGGGCCACCCGCGCCAGTTGCTGTTCGCGGGCCGCGGACAGGGCGCCGTCGATGGCCTGTTCGATATCGCCGCCAAGCGCGCGGGCCGCCGCCGCTACCGAACCGGCGGACACCGGCTGCGGTCGCACGGTTCGGCGGGTGCCGGCCACCACCTCGACCGTCCACTCGCCATCGGGTGTCGAGCTGAGCGTGACCGTGATCGGCGCCGGCTGCTTGGGACGGCCCCGCGCCGGGCGCTTCACGGGCGGATCAGCGGCAGCCGAAGCAGTGGCAGTCGCCGACGCGGCTGTCGGTTGGGCGGCCGCGCGGGTCGATTTGGTCGGACGTTCCCGCACGACCAACAGCTCGTCGATCACCGGTGCTGGCTCCGGTTCCGGTGTCCGCGCGGGCTTTTTCGCCGGTGCGGCGGCTTTGGGGCGGCGGGCCGGCTTGTCCATGGTCAGCTCACTCGTTGAGAACGACAGTGCGTCATGCGACCCGGTCGGCCGCACCTGAATGAAGTCACCTTCGTACGGTTCGGTCAGCGACACCACTTTCGCGGACCGGCCGGCGTCCACCCCGACCGCGGCCGGCGTGAACCAGACCATCGGCAGCCGGCCGGCGTCCAGTTCGGCCCGAACGTGCTCGATCTGCTCGCTGGACAGCGGCGACGGTCTGCGGGTGGGCATGCGCGACTCCCGGGCAACAGTGGCGGACACGTGCATCGTGCCGGTCAGCACCGACAATTCCGATACCACACCGGAAAACCGCCACTGTGCCGTTACCTAAGGCGTCGACGCACGGGCTATCGCCGACGACCCTTGCTCAGTCGCGACACCGGCCCCGGCCCGGCGATCTGACAGTCGCACTCGCGCTCGGTGACCGCCTCCGCCGTGACCGTGATCTGCCCGTCGATCCCGGTCGCCACCGACTCGCCCCGGGACGCCAGGGAGCGCCACACCCGCATGGAGTCGGCGAAGTCGCGCGTGTCCTCCACCGTCGCGCCCTTGATCGGCGCGGGCGACGTTGCGGCCTTGATCGTGCCTTCCAGCCACGCGGCCACTTCGTCCGGATTGACCATCACCTCGTCCGGCTCCGTGCTCAGCCGTTCGTCCCGGGTCGCCGCGTGTGCCAGCGCCACCCGTTCCACGTACCCGTGCCAGTGCATTCCGAGCCCGGTCCACGCGTCGCCGACGGCCCAGTCGTCCTTCGTCACGGCGTCAGCCTGCCAGCACTGCGCAGCGAGCCGACACGGGCACGCCCAGCAACAGGTTTCTTAGCCCGGATGGACGACGTTCACCCACCGATCGGGCGGCACCGGCATCAGCCGTTCGCCACCCGGGCCAGGCTGTACAGGATGAGGTCGAGGCCGAACTCGAACTCGTCGCCGAACTCGTAGCCCGGTTGCAGGACGTGTTCGACGGTCAGCTCGGTGAGATGCGGGTACTCACCGGCCGCGAACCGCGCCATGATCGCCTGCGCGAGCTGCGACGTCTCGTCGCCGGTGCGGAACGGCAGGCTCGCCTCCTGCATCGCGAAGCCGTAGATGTAGCTGTCCAGCGCGGCGAAGGCGTGCGCGGCCAGTGCGATCGAGAAGCCGGCCTGGCGCAGCGTGCCGATCACGGCGTCGTGGTGTCGCAGGGTCGCCGGACCGGGTGTCGACCGCGACTGCATCAGCCCGATCGCCCACGGGTGGCGGGACATGGCGGCACGGGCCGAGATCGCCCGCTCGC
>DATBCR010000864.1:0-5876 GCA_036270375.1 Pseudonocardiaceae bacterium
CCCCGTGTCCGCGCACGGCCCGGTTCCCGCGCCGTGCCAGCGGAATCCGCGGCGCGCGGTGCGGCTTCGCCGAGCCCGTCCGGCCCCGCAAGTACCACGTCAGCAACCATGTCAGGCCAGTCTAGGACGTGCCGTTCCCCCGTTCGGGTCGAACCGGCGAACAAGGCGCCGACCTGGCCGGATGTCCGGTTCGTCCCCCAGCCCCGGGTGGCTTGGTCGACGCGGTGCGGTCTACCTCTCAGCGCGCCCTCACCGAAGGCTTCGTACTCTCGGGTACGTGACCACCGTTTCCTCGCCGTACCTCGGGCCGTTCCGTGGTGGCCCGCGTTCGGGCTCGGCCAGCCGGCCGGTGCCGGTGGACCGGCCGTACGCCCGCTCCCGGCCGGTCGACACGTCGAGCGATCTGCTCGGCCTGCTGCCCGGCGGCGACGACGCGCTGAGCTGGGTAAAACACGGCGAAGGCCTGGTCGGCTGGGGCCAGGCGGCCAGGTTCGAACCGGCGGGCGCGGACCGATTCGTGGACGCGGCCGACTGGTGGCGCGACTTCGCGGCGGACACCGCGGTGTACGACGAGGTCGGCGTGCCGGGCAGCGGCCTGGTGGCGTTCGTCAGCATGGCGTTCGCGGACGATCCGGGCGATTCGGTGCTCGTCGTGCCGGAAGTCGTGGTCGGCCGGCGGGACGGCGTGACGTGGGTCACGGAAATCAGTGTCGGACGCGGTCCCCGCCCGGCCGGCGCGATGCACCCGGTCCGCCCGGTCCGCACGCCGGGCAGCGTGCGCTACGCGACCGGGCAGCTGTCGGTCACGGCGTTCCGGGACGCGGTGGACAAGGCGGTCCGGCGGCTGCGCGACAACGAGCTGAGCAAGGTCGTGCTCGCACACGATCTGCTCGCCACCATCCCGGACGCGGACGGCCCGGTCGACCCCCGATACCTGCTGCACGGCCTGGCCGACCGGTACCCGAACTGCTGGGTGTTCGCGGTGGACGGCCTGGTCGGCGCCACCCCGGAACTACTGCTGCGGCGAACAGGGGACACCGTGTCCGCGCGCGTGCTCGCCGGCACCGCGTGGCCACGCGACGACATGGACACCGACGCGCTCGCCGCGACCCTGTTCCACTCGGCCAAGAACCGCGAGGAACACCGCTACGCCGTCGAATCGCTCGCGGACACCCTGCGCCCGTTCTGCACCATGCTCGACGTGCCGGCCGAGCCGTCGGTGCTTGGCCTGCGCAACGTGCTGCACCTGGCCAGCGACGTACACGGCACGCTCGCCAAGGACGTGTCCCTGCTGACCCTGACCGGCGCGAGCCACCCCACGGCCGCGGTCGGCGGCACACCACGCGCGGCGGCCGTGTCGTTGATCACAGAGTTGGAGGGCATGGACCGAGGGCGCTACGCCGGCCCGGTCGGCTGGATCGACAGCGCTGGCGACGGCGAGTTCGGCATCGCCCTGCGCTGCGCCCAGGTCAACGGCAACTCGGTCCGCCTGTTCGCCGGGTGCGGCATCATGGCCGACTCCGACCCGGACAACGAGGTCGCCGAGGCGGGCGCCAAGTTCGTACCCATGCGGGACGCCCTGGAGTCCGTGCGAGAGCCCTGAGGGCTTCTGAGCGGTCAAAAGTCAAGTTGTCCCGGTGTCTGGTTGGCACCGTTCGCAGGGCAGACCGGGGCGGTTCGCGCGGTTAGGGTTCGACGAACCGGTCAGCACGGCCGGAAACGACCCACGACCCCGGCCGACGAGTGCCCGACGGACAGGACCGCCCATCCGTGATCACGTTCCTGCTGCGCCGGCTCGCGAACTACGTCGTGCTGTGTCTCGTGGTGGTGTTCCTCACGTATCTGTTGGCGTCGCTCACGTTCGACCCGATCGCGCTGCTCGTGCACCATCAGCCACCGCCGCCGCAGGCCACCATCGACGACAAGATCCGCGCGCTGCGCCTCGACCAGCCGATCCCGACGCGGTTCTTCGAGTGGTTCGGCGGTGCGCTGCACGGGAACTTCGGCAACGACGTGTACGGCAGCCCGATCAGCCAGAACGTCTGGACGCGCGCCATGACGAGCCTGCGGCTGTTCGGGCTCGGCACGCTGATCGGCGTGGTGTTCGGGGTGCTGGTCGGGGTGATCAGCGCGATCCGGCAGTACCGGGTGACCGACTACGTGGCCACGTTCACGTCGTTCGTGCTGATCGCGATGCCGGTGTTCGTGCTCGGCACGCTGCTGAAGTTCGGCGCGATCAAGCTCAACGAGCTGACCGGCTCGGACTTCTTGGTGTTCGAGGGCGAGGTGACACCGGGTTTCACCGGTAGTTTCGGCGCCGAACTCGGTGACCGGCTGCGGCACCTGATCCTGCCGACGCTCGCCATCGCGCTGGGTCTGGTCGCGTACTACAGCCGATATCAGCGCAACGCCATGCTGGACGTGCTCGGCAGCGACTTCCTGCGTACCGCGCGGGCCAAGGGTTTGCGCCGGCAGCGGGCGCTGTACCGGCACGGGCTGCGGACCGCGCTGATCCCGATGGCGACGCTGTTCGCATACGGCTTCGGCACGCTGATCGTCGGCGGGCCGTTCACCGAGCACATCTTCGACTGGCACGGCATGGGCGAATGGCTGATCACCGGAATCAGCAGCCAGGACGCCAATCTGACGACGACGGTCACGTTGTTCGTCGCGGTGTGCGTGCTGTTGTCGGGGCTACTGGCCGATCTCGCGTACGCCGCGCTCGACCCGCGAGTCAGGATCTAGCCGCCATGTCGATGATCGTGGGCGACGACCCGAACGCCTATCCACCGGACGACACATCGGGCATCGCGCGGTCCGGCCGGGGCCGGCTGGTGCTGCGCCGGTTCACCCGCAACAGAATCGCCCTGTTCGGGGTTCTTGTGATCGTGCTGCTCTACCTCGCCGCGTTCACGTACACCTGGTACTGGCCATGGAGCTACCAGGTGTCCGACCCGAACGCGTATCTGTCGCCGCCGAACGGGACCCACCTGTTCGGCACCGACAAGGACGGCTTCGACATGTACGCGCAGATCATGCGTGGGCTGCAGAAGTCGTTGACGATCGGGCTGCTGGTGGCGGTGCTGTCGACGAGCCTGGCGGCGGTCGTCGGCTCGGTGGCGGGGTATTTCCGGGGGATCAGCGACCGGGCCCTGATGTGGCTTGTCGATCTGTTGCTGACGCTGCCGAGTTTCCTGATCATCGCCGTGCTCAGCCCGGCGTTCAAGGGCAAGACGTGGCTGCTGTTCGTGCTGCTGCTGGCGGCGTTCAGCTGGATGATCACCGCGCGGATCGTGCGTGGCATGACATTGTCGTTGAAGGAACAGGACTTCGTCCGCGCGGCACGGCTGATGGGCGTACCACCGCTGCGGGTGATCACCCGGCACATCCTGCCGCAGATCTCGTCACTGCTGATCGCGGACGCGACGATCAACGTCGGCAGCGCCATCCTGACCGAGACGTCCCTGAGCTACTTCGGCTTCGGCGTGCAACCACCGGACGTGTCCCTCGGCACCCTGATCGCCAGCGGCACGACGTCCGCGGTCACGTTCCCGTGGCTGTTCTTCATCCCCGGCGGCCTGCTCGTCCTGACGGTGCTCGCGGTCAACCTGGCCGGCGACGGCCTCCGCGACGCACTGGACCCCAATTCCGCCCGAGGCCAACGAAAACAGCTCCGCGCGTTCCGCCGCTCCCTGGGGAACGGCGGGCCGACATGAGCACCCGCAACCAGCGCCGACCCGTGGCCGCCGTGCCACTCCGCGACCGCAATGGCTTCTGCCGCAACGGCTCCGGAGCCGCCTGGCGGGTTCCGTTGGAGGCGTGCCATCCGCGAACCAGGACCACTCGGTACCGACACCACGCCGCTGCCCGCCCGCGACCGGCACCGGCGACTCCTCGCCTGTCGCCGCTCATCTCAGACCGGGAGCCGACATGAGCGCCCGTGCACAGCGGCCGCTGCACGAGCACTCGCGAACCACGACCACTCGGTACCGACACCACGCCGCTGTCCGCGCGCGACCGGCATGGGCGACTCCTAGCCCGTGGCCGCTCAACTCCGAACGGGAGCCGACATGAGCACCCGTGCACAGCGGCCGCCGGGCGTCGACACCGACACCGCGCTGTTGTCGGTGGGGGATCTGCATGTCACTTTCCCCAGTGAGGCCGGGGCGGTGCGGGCGGTTCGGGGCGTGGACTGGGAGTTGCGGCCGGGCGAGGTGCTGGGCATCGTCGGTGAGTCCGGGTCGGGGAAGTCCGTGTCCTCGCTGGCCGTGATGGGCCTGCTGCCGGACCGCGCGCACGTGTCCGGCTCGATCCGGCTCCGCGACCGGGAGCTGATCGGCCTGTCCGACCGCGAGATGTCCGACATCCGCGGCCGGCGCATCGCGATCGTGTTCCAGGACCCGCTGTCCGCCCTCACCCCCGTCTACACCGTCGGTGACCAGGTGGCCGAGGCCGTCCGCGCGCACAATGCGCCCAAAATCAGCAGAGCAGCCGCCGCCCGCCGTGCCGTGGAGCTGCTCGATCTGGTGGGCATCCCGAACCCGGCCGCGGCCGCGCGGGTGTTCCCGCACGAGTTCTCCGGTGGCATGCGGCAGCGGGTGGTCATCGCCATCGCGATCGCCAACGACCCGGACGTGATCATCGCGGACGAGCCGACCACCGCGCTGGACGTCACCGTGCAGGCGCAGGTGCTGGACGTGCTGTCCACGGCCCGCGAGGTGACCGGTGCCGGCATCGTGCTGATCACGCACGACCTCGGCGTCGTCGCCGGGTTCGCCGACCGCCTGCTGGTGATGTACGCCGGTCGCGCGGTGGAGACCGGCGACGTGGACACCGTCTACCACCGTCCGCGCATGCCGTACACCCTCGGCCTGCTCGGCGCGATCCCCCGCCTCGGCGACCGCGACAAGCCTCTCGTCCCGATCACCGGCCGGCCGCCGTCGCTGGTCGACCTGCCGCCCGGCTGCCCGTTCGCACCACGCTGCCCGGTCGTGATCGATGCCTGCCGCACCGAGGAACCACCGCTGCTGCCGATCCCCGACACCCACGACGAAGCCCACCGGGCCGCCTGCATCCGGGTGGCCGACCTGGCACCCGCCGACACCACCGAGTCCACTGTGGACGTAGCGGGCCGCATCTACCGGACCGAGTCCACGCCGACCGCGCCCGCCGGCGGCGAACGGGGTGAACTGGTGCTTGCGGTGACCGATCTGGTCAAGCACTACCCCGTCACCAAGGGCATGATCTTCCGGCGCGCCGTCGGCTCGGTACACGCGGTGGACGGGATCAGCTTCGACATCGCCGAGCACGAAACCCTTGGCCTGGTAGGCGAATCCGGCTGCGGCAAGACGACAACCCTGATGCAGGTCCTCGAACTGGCCGCCCCGCAGGCCGGCTCGATCCACCTGTTCGGCCAGGACGTGGCCACCGCGGACAAGACCACCCGCCGACGGCTGCGCAGGGACATCCAGGTCGTCTTCCAGGATCCGGTCGCGTCGCTCGACCCGCGCATGCCGATCAGCGACATCATCGCCGAACCCCTGCGCCTGTACGGAATCTCGGCAGACCGCGCGCGGGCACGGGTGGCCGAACTGCTGCGGCTGGTCGGCATGAGCCCGGAACACGCGGCCCGCTACCCGGCCGAGTTCTCCGGCGGTCAACGCCAGCGGGTCAGCATCGCGCGCGCGTTGGCGCTGGAACCGAAACTCGTCGTCCTCGACGAACCCGTGTCCGCGCTGGACGTGTCCGTGCAGGCCGGCGTGCTGAACCTGCTGGCCGAACTGCGCGAACGCCTTGGCCTGTCCTACCTGTTCGTCTCGCACGACCTCTCGGTCATCCGGCATGTCTCGGACCGGATCGCCGTGATGTACCTGGGC
>DATBCR010000865.1:0-15794 GCA_036270375.1 Pseudonocardiaceae bacterium
ACCGACGATGTACACGACCTCCTCCAACGCCGTCCCGGTTTCCTTGTGCCGGCGCAGCGCGGACTTCCGCCCACCCCGCGACTCCTTGTGCGAACTGCGTTTGGCCACCGCCCGCCCGGCGACTTCGACCAGCTTGTACACCATCCCCGCGGTCGGCGCGCCCGACCCGACGACCACCGACGTGCCCACCCCGTACGCGTCCACCGGCTCCGCCCGCAGTGCCGCGATGGCGAACTCGTCGAGGTCGCCGGACACCACGATCCGGGTGTTGTGCGCCCCCAACGAGTCCAGCTGCGCCCGAGCCTGCCGCGCCAGCACCCCGAGGTCCCCGGAGTCGATCCGGACTGCCCGCAGTTCCGGCCCGGCCACCTTCACCGCGATGTCGATGCCCTTGGTGATGTCGTACGTGTCCACCAGCAGCGTCGTGTTCGGCCCGAGCACGTCGACCTGGCACCGGAACGCCTGCTCCTCGGCGTCGTGCAGCAGCGTGAACGCGTGCGCGGACGTGCCGGTGGTCGGGATGCCGTGCCGCCGGCCGGCTTCCAGGTTCGACGTGGACGCGAAGCCGGCCAGGTACGCGGCTCGCGCGGACGCCACCGCAGCCTGTTCGTGCGTGCGCCGCGAGCCCATCTCGATGATCGGCCGACCGCTGGCCGCGCTCACCATCCGGGCCGCCGCCGCCGCCACGGCCGAATCGTGGTTGAGCACCGACAGCACAAGCGTCTCCAACAGCACGCCCTCGGCGAACGACGACCGCACCGTGAGCAGCGGCGAACCGGGGAAGTACAGCTCGCCCTCCGGATACCCGTCGACGTCACCGGAGAACCGGTAGTCCGCGAGCCAGTCCAGAGTGGTCCGGTCCACCACGCCTTTCGCCGCGAGCTGCGCGAGTTCCGGGTCACCGAACCGGAACCGGGTGATCGCGTCCAGCAGCCGCCCCGTGCCGGCGACCACCCCGTACCGGCGGCCGGCCGGCAGGCGTCGGGCGAACGCCTCGAACACGCACGGCCGGTGCCCGCTGCCGTCCGCGAGCGCGCTGGCGAGCATGGTCAGCTCGTAGTGGTCGGTGAGCAGCGCGGTGCTCGCCACGGGGTCCGTCATGGTTGCCAGCCTAATGACCAGGGCGTGGTTGTCATGACCATGACAAGTTCGGGCGCCATCGCACGCCTGATTTGACGGCATGCCACGATGGGGGCATGAGCACGCCCGTCGAGCAGGAAGCGACACAGGTTGACCCGGCCGGTGTCGAGCTCGGCGTCGCGGACACGCCTTGGCAGACGATCGTCTGGAACGACCCGGTGAACCTCATGTCGTACGTCACCTACGTCTTCCAGAAGCTGTTCGGTTACGGCCGCGACCATGCCGTGAAGCTGATGCTCGACGTGCACCACAAGGGCAAGGCGATCGTGTCGGCCGGGTCGAAGGACAAGGTCGAGGGCGACGTCGCGAAGCTGCACGCGGCCGGCCTCTGGGCCACCATGCAGCGGTCCGGCTGACCGCGTCGGACATGATCTCCGCCATGATGAGGAACGCGCGTCGATGAAGGGCTGGCGCCGCAAGGGCGATCTGCTGGTCGGGGTGTTCGACCGCCAGGAGGCGGCACTCGTGCGTGGCCTCGTCCGCCAGGTGCGGGAGATGCTCGAGGTGCGCGCCGAGGAGGCGCCACAGGACGAGTTGGCCGAACTGACCGGCATCCGCACCGGCCCGTCCACCGCCCCGGACGACCCGATCCTGTCCCGGCTGCTGCCGGACTTCCACCGCCTCGACGACGACGCCCCGTCCGTCGACGACCAGAACTCGGCCGCCGCGCTGCGTTCCCTGCACGAACCGGAACTGCTCGAACTGAAGACCGGGGTGGCCGGCATCTTGCTGGACACGTGCCCACCGGGTGGGGGTGAGGTCCGGCTGGACTCCGAGCAGGCCGCGGCGTGGCTGTCCGCGCTCAACGACGTGCGGCTGGCGCTGGGCACCGCGCTGGACGTCACCGAGGACATGCCGGACGAACTGCCCCCGGAGGACCCGCGCGAGCCGCACCTCAACGTCTACCACTGGCTGACGTGGGTGCAGGAGAGCCTGATCCAGGCCGTGTCCGATTGAGCCCGACACCAGGTGCGCACAACGCCGTCACCGACGTGCCGGGCGTGCTCGTCGGGCATCATCACCGGCTCGCCTCCGGGTGGGCCACCGGCACGACGGTCGTCCTGGTGCCGGACGGCGCGGTCGGCGCGGTGGACGGCCGGGGCGGCGCGCCCGGCACGCGGGAGACGGACCTGCTGGCGCCGGCCAACCTCGTCCAGCGGGTGCACGCGGTGTGCCTGACCGGCGGCAGCGCCTACGGACTCGCCGCGGCCGACGGCGTCATGCGCTGGCTGGCCGAACGGAACCACGGCTTCCCGGTCGGCGCCCAGCCGCACGAGGTGGTGCCGATCGTGCCGGCCGCCGTGCTGTTCGACCTGCCACGCGGCGACTGGGGCAACCGGCCCGACGCCGATTTCGGTTACGCCGCATGCGAAGCGGCGACCGCCGGCCCGGTCGCGACGGGCACGGTCGGCGCGGGCACCGGCGCGAAACTCGGGTCGCTGAAGGGCGGCATCGGCACGGCGAGCGCGGTCCTGGACAACGGTGCCGTCGTCGGCGCGCTGGTCGCCGCGAACGCGGCCGGCGAGGCCGTCGACCCAGCCACCGGGCGACCGTGGGCAGCGGAAACCGAGCTGGCGGGGGAGTTCAACGTGCGGTGGCCGAACCGGCCGATCGTCATGGACAGCGCCGTGACCAGGCTGAACACCACCATCGGCGTGGTGGCCGTCGACGCCGAGCTGAGCAAGGCCGAGGCGCAGCGGCTGGCGATGGCCGCCCAGGACGGCCTGGCCCGCGCCGTCCGCCCGGCCCACTCGATGTTCGACGGCGACACGGTGTTCGCGCTGGCCACCGGCGCCCGCCCGCTGACCGCCGTGACCGGCACGTTCGCCGTCCCCGCGCGGGCCGCTGAGCTGGACCTGCTGTGTGCGGCGGCCGCGGACGTGTTCGCGCGGGCCGTGGTGCACGCCCTGCTGGCCGCCGAGTCGATCGCCGGCCTTGCCGCGTACCGGGAGATCTGGCCCGAGGTCTAGCCGTATCGCACGTGTTCTCTCACATGTCGGACGGCGAGGTATCGGCCCGTAGGATGGGTGCGTGCTGGTGATCCGACGCGACCTGGTGGACGCGATGGTGGCGCATGCCCGCCGTGACCACCCCGACGAGGCATGCGGTGTGATCGCCGGCCCCGAGGGCGCCGACCGGCCGGAACGGCTGGTCGAGATGACCAACGAGGCGCGGTCGCCAACGTACTACTCGTTCGAGACAGGCGAGTACTTCCGCCTGAACAAGGCCATCGAGGCCGCGGGCGAGGACTACACCGTGATCTACCACTCGCACACGGCGACCGAGGCCTACCCCTCCCGGACCGACATCACCATCGCCCAGTGGCCGCAGGCGCACTACGTGCTGATCTCCACCCGCGACCCGGAGCAGCACGAACTGCGGTCCTACCGGATCCTGGACGGTGTCGTCACCGAGGAGCCGGTCGAGGTCGTCGGGTCGTACATGTTCGCCCATACCGGGCGTGACGACACCGTCGACCGCCCGTAGCTTTCGCGCCCGCCGGAATACCGGGCGGGCTGCCGCGCGTCTGCACTATCGGACACCCTTAGCGGAGGTTTTCAGCATGGCCGTCACCGTTTCCATCCCCACCATCCTGCGCACGCACACCGGTGGTGAGAAGTCCGTCGAGGCGAAGGGCGCCACCGTCGCCGAGGTCATCGACAACCTCGACGCCAACCACGCCGGCATCAAGTCTCGGCTGGTCAAAGAGGGCGCGCTGCATCGGTTCGTGAACGTGTACGTCAACGACGAGGACGTGCGGTTCGCCGGCGGTCTCGACGCGACCGTCACCGACGGCGACACCGTGACGATCCTGCCGGCCGTCGCCGGCGGCATGCGCTGAACCGGTCGTGAACCGGTATTGAGGAGGGACGGGCCGTGGCCCGGTACGAGTCTCTGCTGCACGCGCTCGGGGACACGCCCCTGGTCGGCCTGCCCCGCCTGTCGCCAGCGCCGAACGTCCGGCTGTGGGCGAAGCTCGAGGACCGCAACCCGACCGGTTCGACCAAGGACCGGCCGGCGCTGGCCATGATCGAGGCCGCGGAGGCGGACGGCCGGCTCCGGCCGGGCTGCACCGTGCTCGAGCCGACGTCCGGCAACACCGGCATCGCGCTGGCCATGGCGGCCAAGCTCAAGGGCTACCGGCTGGTGTGCGTGATGCCGGAGAATACGTCCGTCGAACGCCGCCAACTGCTCGGCGCATACGGCGCGGAGATCATCGACTCGCCGGCCGCCGGCGGTTCGAACCAGGCCGTCGCGGTGGCCAAGAAACTGGCCGGGGAACACCCGGACTGGGTGATGCTCTACCAATATGGAAACCCGGCCAACGCCGACGCGCACTACCGGGGAACCGGCCCGGAAATCCTGCGCGACCTGCCGACGGTCACGCATTTCGTGGCCGGTCTCGGTACCACCGGAACGTTGGTCGGTGTCGGCCGGTACCTGCGTGAACACAAACCTGACGTACAGATCATCGCGGCCGAACCGCGCTACGGCGAACTGGTCTACGGCCTACGCAACCTGGACGAGGGTTTCGTGCCGGAACTGTACGACCCGGACGTGCTGACGAGCCGCTTCTCCGTCGGCTCAAGGGATGCGCTGCGGCGCACCAGGCAGCTGCTGGAGACCGAGGGCATTTTCGCCGGCATTTCCACCGGTGCTGTTCTGCACGCGGCAATGGGCGTCGCGGAGAAGGCGGCGGGCACCGGGGAAAGCGCCGACGTGGCATTCGTCGTCGCCGACGCCGGCTGGAAATACCTGTCCACCGGAGCCTATGCAGGCACTCTCGACGAGGCAGCAGAGCGTATCGACGGCCAACTTTGGGCCTGACACCGTTCAGCCCGGAAAACGGTTCGACGGCATGCCTTCGCCGATTCCGGCCGCCACGAAAAGGCAGCCCGCCAATGGCTGTTCGGCGGCTTGTGCTTCGGTGAAACCTTCCCGGCCGGTGGTGACATAGAGGTCGGCCAAGTCGTTGCCGCCGAAACAACACGCCGACACCTGCCGGGCCGGCACCTCCACCACCCGGTCCAGTTCTCCTTCAGCGGTGTACCGGCGCACCTGCCCACCGCCGTTCACCGCCACCCACACGCATCCCGCCGTGTCCACACACAAGCCGTCCGGCACGCCGTCGGTGTCCGCGACCGCCGTGAACAGCCTGCGGTCGGCTATCGAGCCCGTGGCCACGTCGAAGTCGAACACGTCGATCCGCTGGGTCGGCGAGTCCACGTAGTACATCCGCCGTTCGTCCGGGCTCCAGCCGATTCCGTTGCTGATCGTCACCGCCGGCAGCACCACGGCGGCCCGGCCGTTCGGCTCGACCCTGGCCACGAAGCCGCCACCTTGCGCCACGTCGTAGCGCATCGTCCCGGCCCACAGCCGCCCGGCCGGGTCGACGGCCGCGTCGTTGCCCCGCATGCCGTCCCGCGCCCAGTACACCAGCCAGCGCAGCTCGCCGTCCGGCTCCAGCAGCCCGATCCCGTCCCGCAGGTTGAGCACCAGCCCGCCGTTCGTGCGCGGCTTCGCGGCACCGATGTGTTGCGGCACAGCGGTTACCTGGTCGGTGCCCGGCCCGGGGTCGAACCGGTGCACTGCGCTGCCCAGGATGTCGATCCAGATCAAACTGCCCGTGGCGACGTCCCACGTGGGACCCTCACCGAGGATCGGTTCGCCACGCAGCGCGATGTCCAGGTCTGTCACGCGCTGATCCTGTCGTGCCCGGCCGGCGAACGCGAGCCCCCCACGATATTCTTCGCCGGCCGACGAACGAACGCCGCCAGAAGGAGCCACCATGCCGCTGGTCCGGATCACCCTTCGGGACGACACGCCGGCCGCGACCCGGCTGGCCATCGCGGACGGCGTGCACAACGCCATGGTCGCCACCATCGGCATCCGGGCCGGCGACCGCATGCAGATCATCGACCAGCGCCCGGCCGGCACCGTCATCGCCGACCCGGACTACCTCGGTGTGCACCGGCAGAACGTGGTCTTCGTCGAGATCACGCTCGTCCGCGGCCGCGGCACGGAAAAGAAGCGGGCGCTGTACCGGGCCATCGCGGACGAGCTGGTCAGCGTGGGTGTCCGGGCCGAGGACGTGACCGTCGTGCTCACCGAGAACGGTCGCGACGACTGGTCCGTCGGCAACGGCGAAGCCCAGCTCCTGGACACCGAACTGCTCAAGCGGCACGGCTGGACACCGCCTTCGGACTAACCCCAGGGAAAAATCAGGGTTCAACCCCATACACCATCGCTCGCGGGCTCGTAACCTCGATGGTGTGGACAACACACCGACCGCCGTGGCACCCAAGAACCCGGCGATGCGCATCCTGCCGCCGCGACCGCTGCGGGCCGCGGTCGTCATCGCGTCCTTCACCGCCCTGCTCTACCTCATCGAGCTGGCGAACCTCGGCATCTTCCACGGATCGCTGGACAACGACGGCATCCGCGCCCGGTCGGTCGGCGGCCTCGCCGGCATCATCTGGGCGCCGCTGCTGCACGTGAGCTGGGCGCACCTGTTCAGCAACACCGTGCCGGTGCTCGTGTTCGGCTTCCTGGCCATGGCCGCCGGCATCGGCCCGTGGATCGCGGTCACCGCGTCGATCTGGGTGATCAGCGGCCTTGGCGTGTGGCTGATCTCGCCGGGCAACGTCGTCACCATCGGCGCGTCCGGCGTCGCGTTCGGCTGGCTGATGTTCCTGCTGGTCCGGGGCCTGTTCAACCGCAGTGTCGGGCAGATCGTGGTGGCGCTGGTTCTGGTGTTCTACTGGGGCAGCGTGCTGTGGGGCCTGCTGCCCGGCCGCACCGACGTGTCGTGGCAGGGGCACCTGTTCGGCGCGTTGGCCGGCGTCCTGTGCGCCTGGCTGGTCGCGAAGGCCAACCGCAAGCCAGCCACGACTGTCGCCCCGACAACCGGGCTGACCGGCACGACGGGCACCTTCACGGTATGACGACGGTCGAGGCGCCGATCGGCATCTTCGACTCCGGGGTGGGCGGCCTGACGGTCGCCCGCGCCGTCCTCGACCAGCTGCCGGCCGAACACCTGCGTTACGTCGGCGACACCGCGCACGCCCCGTACGGGCACCGGCCCATCGCCCAGGTCCGCGAATACGCCATGACGGTGACGGACGAGCTGGTCGCCAGCGGGGTGAAACTGCTGGTCATGGCGTGCAACACGGCGTCGGCGGCGTGCCTGCGGGACGCCCGTGAGCGGTACCGGGTGCCGGTCGTCGAGGTGATCATCCCGGCCGTCCGCCGCGCCGTGCACACCACCCGGTCCGGTCGGATCGGCGTGATCGGCACCGAGGGCACCATCCGCTCCCGCGCCTACCAGGACGCGTTCGCGGCTGCCAGGGACGTCAAGGTGACCAGCGTCGCGTGCCCGCAGTTCGCGGACTTCGTGGAACGTGGAGTCACGTCCGGGCGGCAGATGCTCGGGCTCGCGCAGGCCTATCTCGAACCGCTGCACCGGGCGGACGTGGACACGCTTGTGTTGGGCTGCACGCACTATCCACTGCTGACCGGTGTTCTCCAACTGGTCATGGGGGATTCGGTCACGCTCGTGTCCAGCGCGGAGGAGACCGCGAAGGACGTGGTCAGGGTGCTGACCGAACTGGACCTGCTGCGTGAGCCTGCCGACGTGCCGGCAGCCCCGCACGAGTTCCGGTGCACCGGCCCCGCGCAACCGTTTGCCAAGCTGGCGACCAGATTCCTCGGCCCGTCCGTGCCGTCCATCCGGGACAGCCTCGCGTCGTGGCCGCCGACGGCGTCTGTGACACGTAGTTCGCCTACCGGCACGGCGTTCGTGCCAAGCTGATCGACGTGCTGCTCACCGTCCTCGGCTGCGCCGGCAGTGTCCCCGGCCCGAACGCCGCCGCATCCGGCTACCTGATCGAGACCGGCGACCGGTCCGGCATCGCCGTCGACCTCGGCAACGGCACGCTGGCCGCGCTGCAGGCGGTCCGCGACCCGTTCACGTTGGACGCGCTGCTGTTCTCGCACCTGCATCCGGACCACTGCGCCGATTTCAGCGCGCTGACCGTGCTGCGCAAGTACCACCCGGCGCCGCCGGTCGACCCGCGCACGCACCGCCTGCCCGTGCACGCCCCGTCCGACGCGCCGACCCGGTTCGCCGCCGCCTACGCACCGAACGCCACCGAGGCCGCCGAGACGGACCTCACCGACGTGTACACATTCCACCCGTTCGATACCGAACCGGCCGAGATCGGCGGGTACCGGGTCACCGCGGCGCGAGTGGCACACCCGTGCGAGGCGTACGGCCTGCGAATCGAACACGAAGGGCACACGCTGTGCTACACCGGCGACTCGGGACCGTGCGACGCGCTGGTCACGCTGGCCGACGGCGTGCACACGCTGCTCGCCGAGGCATCCTGGACGCACAGCCCCGACCGGCCGCCGGACATGCACCTGTCCGGCCGCCAAGCGGGCGAACTGGCCACGAAGGCGGGCGTCGGCAGGCTGGTGGTCACGCACGTGCTGCCGTGGGCCGACGCGTCCGCCGTGCTGGCCGAGGCGTGTGCCGCGTTCGCCGGTGAGGTCGTGCTGGCCGAGGCGGGCGCCGCGTACCAGGTCTAGGTGACTGGTGTCGAATGGGGTCTCGGGTGTGCTGAACTGCGGAATTGAGGACATCGGCAGGCCGGGGCGGTGCCGGTCGTGATCGAGCGCGCCCGTCCTTGGGCGGTCTCGGGCAGTGGTCTGGCGGCCAGGGCAGCACCAACCAGGACACACGGCAGCGGCTGCCCCGACTCAGACCGGGATCGCGCCCCATCCGCCTGCGGCAGAGGCGATCCCGAGCCTGGCCAACGCGCGAGGTTGACCGCCGCTGCCAACAACGAGAAATCAGCGGCCATCTGCGCTTAGATAGGAAGCCCGGCTAGAGGTTCGCGACACGCCGGACCCAAGCACTGGCTCCCGACGTCCCGATGCGCTAAACCAGCGCACGACAATCACGGGCAAGGGAGATCACGTGGACCAGACAGGCAGTGGCATTGGTGCTTATCTGACGTTGTTGCGGTTTGGTTCGATATGCGGCATTCTCGCTTTTGTTGTCTCCCTGATCAGTCTCATCATGCTAGCTGTGATCATTAGTCGAATTCCGAAACAGCAGCCGCCTGCCCAACCGATGTACCCACCGCCCCCTCCCGGACAGTGGCGAGTCTGAACATGTCCGTTGGTGACTGGTTGATATTGGCTCAGGATGTCTTACTCGCAGTAACAGCCACGTTTGCCTACATGGCGTTCCGTGGACAGTCGGATCAACTAGAAGAATATAAGAATACAAACGCTGACAAATTCGGATACTTCAGGAACAACTGAAGGCAGTTCATGACGTGCGCGAGCGTGAAATCCTAGAACGTCGACTGGCTCAGGCTGCCAAAGTGTTCCTAGACGTTCGTCACTGCGCTATGCCGGGTGGCTCGGGTGAAAATTACATCGTGGGGCTATCAACACGAGCGATCAGCCCATACATGACATTGTCGTACGATGGCGCAAAGGCACGGCGCCGTGGTACGAGAATGGCGAGGATTCGGATTCGGCCGACCAACTCATGCCAGACGCGAAGCTCAGCCATTCCCGCACCTATCGCGAAAGCGGCAATCTCAGTTCTATAGGTGCTGTTCTAGAGTTTCGCGATTCAGCCGGCATCCGTTGGCGTAGGCGCGAAAAGGGTGAACTTACGGAACTAGATGCGGGAGCGTCAACGTAGAGCGTCGAACGCGGCCGGTTGTGCTATTTCGCCTTGTCTACCTGCACAACCCGGCACGGTATGACCCACTGCTTTTCGTGACCGTTGGCGCGGCAGGTGATTCGCAGGCGGACAGGCTTACCTTCCTGCTCCAATCGCCAATTCTCCGGGTTGGTGTACCAGTACGGGTGCATACTCCTGTCGACGACAAGTGGCCTACTGTCTCCCCGGTCGAGTGCAAACGGCGGAACTGTTCGGCCTGCGGCATCGGAGCCGTCGACGCCCCGGGCAAACCTGTACGGCCCCCAGATGAACTGCCGGAACTTCTCGATCGTGATTTCGGCCAGATGAGTAGGGCTGGGCTGACGATCTGGTCGGTCATCGAGGATTTCGACAATGATTTCATCGAGACGACCAAGACCAAGCGGACCGGTAAAGGCCACGTTCAACTCCGCGCGGTCTCCGTACTGCTCGGTGCATGTGATGTCTAGTTGGGGAGTCAGTTCCTCGTGCCGTCGGTCAGCCTCGATGACTGCCACTTGCTTGTTAGCAACAGCCTGCCGTCGCGTGTACCAGACGGCGAGCGACGGCACAACGAGTGAAATTACGATTGCCGCAGTGGCAATCCAATCGCTGGTGGTCATGACGTGTCTCGGACTCTGTGAGATCGAATGGTGCCGGGAGCCTACTGCTGAGCCCGGACAAACTGACGACACCGCACCGACCCGGGTCCCCGCAGCACTGTAAGCCGCCACACAAGCCCCGTACACGGTCGGGACGGCGACGTCGAAGCAAGCAGGGGTACGGCGCCACGCGCAGTCGGCCGTGAGAACATAGACGATGGCCACGAATACGCGCCGATCCTCGACGCGTGCGCGACCACCACCCTGCGGCCGGACTGCGGCCGGTCGCAGGACCGGGTGAACAATGGCCCACAGATCGTCGGGCACTAGTGCGTCTAGTGCGCGACGCCCTGCCAGACGGCCTGCGCGCCCGTGGTGCCGATCCGGATCACGTCCACGGTCGTCACCACGGACATGCCGATCACCAGCACTGACGCCAGCACCGAGATCCGCCGCCACGTGGTCGACACGCCACCCACCCGGTCCGGCCCGACAGCCTGCTCGGTGCCGTGCCCATTGCTGTGCCCGTTGCCGTGTTCGTTGCCGTGCTCGGACCGGATGCTGGCCGCGCGTTCCCGGTCGGCCAGCTTGCCGGCCACCACCAGCAGTAGCACCGCGACGCCGAACCCGAGCGCCCACGGCAGCAGTTGCCCGCCGAGGGCTTCGTGCCGCGCGAGCAGCGAATTCGGCGCGGCAAGATGATTCCGCAGCTGCACACCGGTCGCCTCGGCCAGTGGTACAGCGGCCACGGCGACGGCGGTCAGCACGAACACCGGCCACCCGAACCGGCGCCGCACCCGCCGGTGCACCGCGAGCCCGATCGAGCACACGGTCGCCAGCGGCAGCAGCACCGCGACGGCGTCCACCAGCAGCGGATGCGCCGGCAGTCCGGCGACGGTGAACAGTCCATCCACAAGCGGCATGCGTGTTCCCGGGTCGACGAGATCGCGGTTGGCGAGGTCGCTCTAGGCTAGCCGCGTGCTACGAGCCGATGGACGCAGTGATGACGCACTCCGCGATGTCCGGATCACGAGGGGCTTCCAGAAGTGGCCGGCCGGGTCGGTGCTGGTCGAGTTCGGCAACACGAGGGTGCTGACCGCGGCCAGCGTCAGCGAGGGCGTGCCGAGGTGGCGGACCGGTTCCGGTCTCGGCTGGGTGACCGCCGAGTACGCGATGCTGCCGTCCGCAACGAACACCCGCTCGGACCGCGAGTCGGTGAAAGGCCGGATCGGCGGCCGCACACACGAGATCAGCCGGCTGATCGGCCGTTCCCTACGGGCATGCATCGATTTGGCCGCCCTCGGCGAGAACACGATCGTGATCGACTGTGACGTCCTGCAGGCCGACGGTGGCACCCGGACGGCCGCGATCACGGGGGCGTACGTGGCGCTCGCGGACGCGATCACGTGGCTGGGCGCGGCCGGTCGCCTTGCCGACCCGAAGCCGCTGTCGTGCTCGATTTCAGCGGTGAGCGTCGGCGTCGTCGACGGCCGGGTGCGCCTCGACCTGCCGTACGAGGAGGACTCGCGGGCGGAGGTGGACATGAACGTGGTCGCGACGGATGCCGGCACGTTGGTGGAGGTCCAGGGAACCGGCGAGGGCGCGACGTTCGCCAGGTCCACGCTGGACAAGATGCTGGACCTGGCGTTGTCGGGGTGCGCGGAGTTGGCGGCCAAGCAGGCGGCCGCGTTGTCCGAGCCGTACCCGGGCGAGTTGCCGGAACCGTCGAGGAAGTCCAAGTGACGAGGCTCCTGCTGGCCAGCCGCAACACGAAGAAGTTGGCCGAACTGACCCGAATCCTGGCCGCGGAAGGCGTATCCGGCCTGACGGTGATCGGCCTGGCCGACGTGCCGCCATTCCCCGACGCTCCCGAAACCGGCGCCACATTCGAGGAAAACGCCCTGGCCAAAGCCCGAGATGCGGTAGCAGCCACCGGTCTGCCGTCGATAGCCGACGACTCAGGTCTCGCGGTAGACGCCCTGAACGGCATGCCAGGGGTTTTGTCCGCCCGCTGGGCTGGCCGCCACGGCGACGACAAGGCAAACCTGGACCTGGTACTGGGCCAACTACAAGACGTACCAGACGACCGCCGAGGCGCCGCATTCATCTGCACAGCGGCCCTGGCAACCCCGGACGGCCGCGAAACGGCCGTACGAGGCGAATGGCGAGGCACCCTGATCCGGGCCCCCCGAGGCACCAATGGCTTCGGCTACGACCCCATCTTCATCCCCGAAGGCTACGAAATCACCTCCGCGGAACTGGCATCCGAAGAAAAGGACAAACTCTCCCACCGGGGCCGAGCGCTTCGCCTACTCCTGCCGACCCTGCGCGCCCTCGGTGAGTCGGTCAGGTCGCCGCGAGATCCTTCATGAGTCGGGCCACGTGGCCGGTTGCCTTGACGCCGTACAGGGCTTTGCCGATCGTGCCGTCCGGGGTGACCACGAATGTGGACCGGATGACGCCCATGATGGTTTTGCCGTAGTTCTGCTTTTCGCCGAAAGCGCCCCACGCGGTCAATACCGACTTGTCGGGGTCGGACAGGAGTGGGAAGGTCAGATTCTCGGCCGTGCGGAATTTGGCCAGCTTCTCCGGCTTGTCCGGCGAGATGCCGAGCACGTCGAAACCGGCGTCGTTGAGTTGGGCGAGGCTGTCGCGGAAGTCGCACGCCTGCTTGGTGCAGCCCGGGGTGAGTGCGGACGGGTAGAAGTACACGACGACCGAGCGGCCCCGGAAGTCCGACAGCGACACCGACGTGCCGGTGTCGTCTGTCAGGGTGAAGTCCGGTGCGTTGTCGCCGACGGCGAGGCGGTTCTGTTCGCTCATGGGCCGCACGCTAACAGCAACGTGGGCGGTGCCATCGGCACCGCCCACGGGCAGCCCTGGCCGTCAGATCGACGACAAGGAGCCAGAGCGCGCCGGGGGGCTTCGCGTGCTCATCTCCCCAATCGGAGGTAACCCGCCTGGCGTAACACTCGACTGTCGATTACACCCGTTTGGAGTAATCGTCGGGTTCAGGAAGCCACCGCGAAGAACACCACGAACGCGCTGACCGCGATCAGCCAACTGGCGATCAACCAGCCGAAATCCCGCCACGTCGACAGCGTGCGACTGTCCTCGCCCGGCACATAGACGCCGCGTGCCTCGAACCAGTCGACCCAGTGCACCAGCCAGTACAACGGGTTAACCCGTCTGGGCAAAGGCACACCTCCATCGTCGTCGGTCAACTTAGTGCGCACTCAGTCCCATTTCGGGGCGACCTCGGGCAGGGACGGGTCGATCTTCCACGCGCAGAACTGCCAGGCGCGGGCGGTGGCGTACTGCATGCCGGCCGTGTCGAAATTGATCAGCGGCGGTGTCCGGATGTGCGCGGCTTTCGCCCGGTTCATCATCTCGTTCGCGGCGTCCGTCGGCGGCAGTTGGCGCATCAGCTCGGCGGCCTTGTCGTAGACGTCGGCGCGGCTGGTGGCCAGGGTCTCCCCGAAGGTGTCGCCCTTGGTGTGGTTCTTGATGGCGGTGCCACGAGCCGCCTTGGCGTAGTCGGCGAACGTTCGGGCCAGGTCGGCGTGGTCGGGCACGTCGGCCTGTTCTGGCATGTCGACCTGGCGCGGCAGGCCGTCCTGATCGGGCACGTCGGCGCTGAGTTGGGCGGCAGCCGGTTCCATCGTGACCTCCGAATCGCCCATGGTTCGTCGGGCGAGAGATGACGATAGCGCGCGTTCGGCCATATGGACGGAACTGTCACCCGTCCGCTGCTGTTGTCTCCCGGGTGGCCTGTCACAGCCACCCGTTCTCGGTGGCCGTTGTGGCCGCCTCAAGGCGGTTGCGTGCTCCGGTCTTCTGAATCGCCGACGAGAGGTAGTTGCGGACGGTTCCCTCGGACAGGTGCAGCCGCCGCGCGATGTCGGTTGCCGTCGAGCCGTCCGTCGCCGCTCGCAGGACGTCCCGCTCTCGTGGCGACAGCGGGTTGTCGCCCGCGGAGAGTGCGGCGACGGCGAGCTTCGGGTCGATCACCCGCTCGCCCGCGAGGACCCGGCGGATCGCGTCCGCCAGCAGTTCGACCGGCCCGTCCTTGACCAGGAATCCGCTGGCGCCCGCGTCCATCGCGCGGCGTAGGTAGCCCGGTCGCCCGAACGTGGTCAGTATCAGTACACGGCAGTCGGGATTGGTCAGCCGCAACGCTTCCGCGGCCGACAGGCCGTCGAGGCCGGGCATTTCGATGTCCAGCAGCGCCACGTCCGGCTCGACTCGCTTCGCCTCGGCCACGACCTGGTCGCCGCCGGACACCTGGCCGACCACCTCCAGGTCGGGTTCGAGGTTCAGCAGGCTCGCCAACGCCCCGCGCACCATGCGCTGATCCTCGGCCAGCAGGATGCGGATCACGTGGTCACCGGTCCGGGTGATGCGTCGACCAACGGCAGCAATGCCGCCAGGCGGAAGCCGCGAACCGGTGCCGGACCCGAGTCCAGTCGTCCGCCCGCTCCCGTCACCCGTTCGGCCAAGCCGGCCAGGCCATTCCCCCGCGGATGGCCGCAACCGTCGTCGGGCGCGCCGACCCCGTCGTCGTCCACCGCCAGTGACACCGTGGTTTCGTTGCGCGACAACCGGAATTCGCACGAACTCGCCATGCTGTGCCGGAGCACGTTCGTCGTGCCCTCACGGACCACCCAACCCAGCAGCGTGTCCAGCCTGGCCGGTAGCGGTGTTCCGTCCAACCTCACCGTCACGTCGATTCCCGCCGCCGCCAATGTCGAACGAGCCGTGTCCAATTCCTCCGCCAGCGAACGTGCCCGGTACCCGGTGACCGCCTCGCGTACCTCTGCCAGTGCCTGCTGTGTCACCGTTTCGATGTCCGCCATCTCGCGGGCCGCGGGCGAACCCGGGGTGGCGAGCCGTCGGGCCAGCTGACTCTTGAGTGCGATCGTCGTGAGGCTGTGTCCGAGCAGGTCGTGCAGATCCCGCGCGAACCGCAGCCGTTCCTCCGTCACCGCGAGGCGCGCCAGCTCCGCGTGTGCCTGCCGCAGCTCCGTGACCAGCATCATCACCCGCCGGTAGAACCACATCATCAAACCGAGGAAGAACACCAGCGACAGCCCGCCGACGATCTCGTTCACGCGGTTGCCCGGCCCGAGCCCCAGATACCGCGGGTTCCGGAACTCGGCGATCGCGTCCAGCACGGCACACCCTGCCAGCGCCGGCAGCGTCCACCGCAGCGGCAGGGCCACGGCGCACGCGATGCTCAAGTAGATCAACAAACCTTTGTACTGCCCACCCAGCACCATCGTCATGCCGATCCCGAGCACGGCACCGGACAGCAGCCACGGCCGGATCAC
>DATBCR010000866.1:0-6368 GCA_036270375.1 Pseudonocardiaceae bacterium
TACACCGCGCTCACCGTGCAGTCGACGACGTCCTCGCAGGCGGCCAGAATCCGCTCCTCGGACATCGCGGTGTAGAGGCGCTTGCCGTTGCCGAGATCGACCGAGTCGACCAGCCGGTCCATGTGGTAGAAGTAGCCCTCATCGTCCCGGTAGACGAGATCGCCGGTGAGGAAGTAGCCCCGGACCCGGGTGCGGTGCTGGGTGGCCGAGTTGTTCCAGTAGCCGATCGAGTTCGTGGGGGACTTGGTGCCGAGCTCGCCGACCTCGTAGTTCGGCAGTTCGTTGCCGTCCGGGTCGAGCACCACCAGCTCGCAGAACGAGTACGGGCGGCCGACGCAGCGGCCGTAGCGGTCGGAGTCCTTGGTGTGCGTGATGAAGAAGTGCGAGTGGCCCATCTCGCTCGACCCGAGGCCGTCGATGAACACCGAGCCCGTCTCCTGGACCCGGCCCCCTGACGTGGCGACGGTGCGGTGGCCGAGGGCGACCAGCCGGCGGATGTGCGCCTCGTGCGCGCAGTCGCCCGTGTTGAACCACATCGAGACCGAGTCGATGTTCCGCCCGCTCAGGTCCTGCCGCGCGAGATCGGCCCACGTGGTGGCGAAACCGAAGACGCCGTTTGGCTGCCAGCTCTCGATTGTGTCCACAATAGACGGTCCGGTTTGGATGGAGAGCGACAGCAACTCGGTCTGGTTCGCCAGCGACTGGTTCACCACGATCAGCGTGGCCACGTGTGGCGCGGGCAGCGCGTTGAGCATCCGCTCCGTGCCGTGCGCGACCGGCATCCGCAGCTTGTGCCGGATCGACGCGAACAGGCTTTCGTGCGAGTGCACAACGGCTTTCGGTACGCCGGTGGTGCCGGACGAGTGCGTGATCGCGACCGCGTCCTCGGCGTAGAACCGGTACGGCGCGGGCGCGGCGGCCGGGTCGCCGGCACCGAGGCCCTCGGCCTCGATCATCAGCGGGATACCGATGTTCAGGCCGGCGAGCTTGTCCCGGTTCGGCTTGTCGATGACAACCGCCTCGGCCTGCAGCCGGCTCAGGAACAGCGCGGCCAGTTCGGCCGGCACCCTCGGGTTGACCAGCGCCGGGATCGCGCCGAGCCGCAACAGCGCGTGGTAGACCAGGATCGTGTCGGCGGCGCTCATGGTCAGCACGGCGACCGGGTCACGCCTGCGGATGCCCAGCGCCTGCAGGCTGGTGGCGCGGGCGCGGACACGCTCGTCCAACTCGGCCAGGGTCAGCGCCTGCCATGCCGGGACAAGGCCGTCGACCGGCGTGTCGAACGTGAACGTCGGACGGTCCAGGCCGAACCCGCGTTCGACCAGGGTCGTCAGCACGTTGCCGGCGCCAAGGTCCGGGTCACGGAACAGTTGTGCCCGAACACTTTTCCCGGTCATGACCATCCTCACCTCTCCGCCGTTGTGTTCCCGGTGACCAAGACCGCCACCGCGAAATCCCTGTCATCGCCATCGGTCGCGAGGTCGGCCGCGATCACCAGCACCTCGGCTGCGGCGCCGTCCCCGATCAGAAGTTCCGCCACCGCGACGCCGTCCGCGAGCGGGTCGCCGAACGGGCTGGTGCACACGACCGGCCCGGCCAGCCCCCACCGCGACGTCACGTGCCCGACCACCGCGTTCGGGTTGGACTGGAAGAACAACAGCGGCGGCACACGACGTCCGGCGCGCAGCGCCTCGGCCACCGTGTCCGCCGTCGTTACATCGCCGCGCACGCTGGCCAGCACCACGCCGGTCCGCGCGCCACGGTCGCCGGGCGCCGGGGGAGTGCCGTAGTACGCGCGCAGGCAGCGCTCGGCGACCTCGGCCACCAGCGGATTGAAGTCGGACACCACGAAACCGGCGATGCGAGGCAGCGTGTCGTCATCGCCGGCCGGCCACTCGGCCCGCGCCAACACCTTCGGCTCTGTCGGCGCGGTCCGTTGCGCTGTCATCGGCTCGATCACGGCGCACCGACCAGCAGGGCCGTGTTGGCGCCACCGAACGCGGCATTGATCGTCAGTGCGTAGCGCGTGTCGGTGGCGCGTTCTTCGTCGACGACGACGTCCAGCTCGCACGCGTCGTCCGGACCGAGGTAGCCGGCGTTCACCGGGAGCCGGCCGGCGCGCAGTGCGAGCACGGTGAGCACCAGTTCGAGCAGGCCGGACGCCTCCAAAGCGTGGCCGTGCACGGATTTCGTCGAGCTGACCGGGATCCGGCGCACATCGGGGCCGAGCGCGCGGTGCAGCGCGGCCGATTCGGCACGGTCGCTGTAGACCGTCCCGGTGCCGTTCGCGTTGACGTAGCCGATCTGGGCCGGCGCGACACCCGCCTGCGCGATGGCGGCGTCGATGGCGCGGGCCAGACCGGTGCCGTCGGGCCGTGGCTGGCACACGTGGTATGCGTCGCCGCTGCGGCCCCAGCCGGCCAGCCGCGCCAGCGACGGCACGTGCCGTCGCTCCGCACCGGCCGCCGACTCCAGCACGACGGCGACCGCCGCGTCGCCGAGAAGCATCCCCTGGCGCCCGGTGCTGAACGGCCGCACGTGCCCGTCCCTTGCGAGCGTGCGGCCGGCGTCGAACAGCGCGAACGTGTCCGGATCGACGAGATACCCCGCCGCCACAACGGCTCTGTCGATCCGTCCGGCCGCGATCATGGTGGCCGCGTCCGCCGCCGCACTCGTCGCGGCGACACAGGCCGCGGTGTACGTGCGGGCCGGCGTGCGCAGTCCCGTCCGCCGGGCGAGGACATCCGCGGTGGCCCGGTTGGTCCGGTCCGCGTGCGCCGCCAACAGCATCGGGGTGTCGGCGCGCGGGTCCGGGTCGAGCCGGGCCTCGGCGCACGCGTCCTCGATGACGGCGGCCAGTTCGTCCACGAGCACCGGGTCGCCCGGCATGGTCGCGGCGACCGTGGTCCGCCGCTGCGCGGTGTCGAACCGGGTGACCGGCTCGAAGGCGGCGTCGCCCGCGCACACCCGCGCGAGCAGTGCCGCCGGTCCGGACCCGGCGGCACTGCGCACGGCGATACCCGAGACCACAACGGGTTCCCGGGTGCCGCGCGCCGATGCCGATCGGGTCCCCGGATCAGCCATGGCCGGCCTCGACGTTGGACGAGACGCCCGACGACGCGACATCCCGATCGCCGGCCACCTGCTCGGCGATCTCGGTGCGCAGCACGTCGACCGCGCCGGTGACGGTGGCCATCCGGGCGAACACGTCGTCGCTCAGGTCGAGCACCACCGCGTACCGCTGCTCGGCCTGCGCCACCAACCAGGTCAGTTCCAGCGAACCGAGTTCCTCGTTGACGTCCTGCGGCCGGCGGTCACCGTAACTGGCCAGCATGGCCAGCACGTCGTCCCGATCCGGCAGTTCGGAAAGGCTCATACCGAGGAGTCCACCGAGGCCTCGGCGCCGTCGTTGGCCGCGATCCGCTCGTTCATGGCGGCCGCGAACTCGGCGAGCGTCATCAGCGCGAGGGTTTCCATGTCGTCGTCGTTGAACTTGACGTGGTAGTGGTCCTCGAGCTGCACGGCGAGATCGGCCAGTGCCAACGACTCCAGGTCCAGCCCGGCCGGGCCGAGTTCGGTGTCGTCGTTGACGTCGCTCACGTCGTAGTTCATCTTGCGCAGCGCCTCGATGGTGAAGGTGCGCACGTCGTCGGTCATCGGGTCTCCCTGGTTGCTGATGGAGTCGGTCACGGTGCGGTGGCGGCGCCGGCAGCCGCGCGGAGGGCATCCGGGTTGCGGACGAGCTTGCCGGTGGCCGTGCGCGGCAACTGCTTGAGCACGTGCAGCCGGCGGGGTCGCTTGAACGGCGCCAGTTCCCGGCCGATGGCCGGGTGGATGGCCTCGGCGCCCGCGCCGCCGTGCAGTGCCACGTACGCCTCGACGTCGCCGTCGAAGACCACGACCACCTCGGCCACTTCCGGCATGGCGGCCAGCGTCTGCTCCACCTCGGTGAGGTCGACCTTGAGCCCGCCGACGGAGACCTGCGAGTCCAGCCGGCCGAAGATGGTGACCAAACCCGTTGGGGCGTCGACGTTCGCGGCGTCCTTGGTGCGCAGCCAGCCGTCCGCGAACCGCGTCGGGTCGCTCAGTCCGATGTAGGGGGACGCGGCCATCCGGATCCGCAACTCGCCCCGCACGGTGTCGACCTCGATGCCGTGCGCGGGCTCGACGGACGGCCAGTTGGTGCCGTTGAGGTCCGTCGCGATGACACCGACCTCGGTCATCCCGTACATCGTGCCAAGCGGCACACCGAACCTGGCGACGAACTTGCCGGGGACGCCCGGCCGGACCAGTTCGCCGGCCACGATCATCCGGACCAGTTGCGGGACGTCCGGCTTCTCGGTGACGGCGGTGAGCAGTTCGGCGTGGAACGGCACACCGAGCACTGTCGTCGGCTCGGGGCCGGCCGCGACCGCGGCCAGGATTCCTTCCGCGGTAAGGCGTTCCGCGAACACGAGTTGCACGCCGGCGTGCAGTCCGTTCAGCAGACCGCCGACAAGACCGAGCACGTGCACGACGGACGCGAGCACGACCATCCGCTCGCCTCGCCCGGGGAAGTCGGCGAGCCGTTCGTAGCGGCCGAGTTCGGCGATCAGGTCCGCCGCGGTGCGCGCGATCACCTTGGAGGCGCCGGTCGATCCGGAGCTGAACTGGACCAGCGCGTGGTCGGTCGCGGCGGGCGCGCCGTTCGCACGGGCCGTCACCGTGGTGCCGACGACGTCGGCGTAGCCGCGCAGCCGGCCGCCGCGCACCTCCGTCGGTGTCACCACGAACTGGGCCGCCACCCGGTCGAGCGCGCGCTCGACTTCGTGTTCGGTGAGACGGTGGTCAAGCAGGCTCACCTGGGCGCCGATCCGCCAGCCCGCCAACAGCATCGCGACGAACGTCAGCGACGGCGGCAGGCGCAGCGCGACGGTCCCGCCCTCGGTGAGGCCGGCGTCGGCGAACGTCCGCTGGTGCTCGGTCACCAGGCCGCGCAAGGTGCCCCGGTCCACGCGGGACTCGAACCACAGGCAGGTGTCGGATTCGTCCCCGGCGAGGAGGATTTCGTCCACCCAGTCCCGCGCCACGGCGGACGCGTCGGCACCCGACACAACAGAGCCCTTCACTCCAGCCCCCGACAATCGTGACATTGAATAGACGCATCGTCTAAATTCATGTGGGACAAGCGGACGTCCGGAGAATTGCACACGGGCCAGTGCCGGTCAACCCCGGAGCAGCGCCGTTTATACCTTTGGGGTGCTTTCTGAATACTGGTCTAGACCGGTTAGGTGCACAGTTTCGTGTCATCATCTGGCACCCGGTAACGCTGTGCTGAACTAAGGTGTAGGAAAACCGCTACTGGTCGCCGGGCAGGCGGGCAAGGGCCTGCTAGCTGGTCTTGCGACCGGTTGGCGGACGGTTACCCACTGTGTTTGACGGTAGGTGCCGCGCTGCCGGGAGTGTGGTGCCAATCGGGCGTCGAGCACGAAACGTGCCGGTGGATGGAGCGGGAGGGGTGCCACCGACGTGGAACCATTACGGGTCGATGACTACGCGGAGTTGGCGCAATCGACGCTCCCCGTAGACGTGTGGGGATATGTGCAGGGCGGCAGCGGCGTGGAATGGACGATTGCAGAAAACCGTGCCGCATTCGATCGCGTAGTTGTTCGGCCCCGGGTTCTCGTTGACGTGAAACAGTGTGATCCGACAACGGTGTTGCTCGGTTCCACGATCGACTCGCCGATCGGCGTGGCCCCGATGGCGTATCACCGACTGGTACACGCAGATGGTGAACTGGCAACCGCGGCAGCGACCGCCGAAGTCGGTGGTCCGTTCGTCGTGAGTATATTCGCCAGCCAGGATCTGGCGGACATCGCGAAGTACGCGATCGGACCATTGTGGCTGCAACTGTACTGGCTGCGGCAACGCAACGCGCTGGTCGACCTGGTCCGCAGAGCGGAATGGAACGGTTTCGGCGCGCTCATGCTCACAGTGGACGCGCCACGGGTGGCCAGGCGGCTGCGTGACGTGCGCAACTCTTTCGCCGTGCCGGACCGGATTCGGGCGGTGAACCTGGAACTTACAGTGACCGCGACATCGCATCTGACGAATGCCGGTTCTTCCGCCATCGAACAGCATTCGCGTGAGGAGTTCGACCCGGCGATCACCTGGTCGGACCTGTCCTGGCTGCGCGAACGAACGATACTTCCGCTGGTGCTGAAGGGAATTCTCACCGCCGAGGACGCGCGTCTCGCCGTCGACAACGGGGTGGACGCGATCGTAGTTTCCAATCACGGCGGCCGGCAGTTGGATGGCGCGATACCGAGCCTTGACGCGCTGCCGGAGGTGGTCGCCGCCGTCGATGGCCGCGTTCCGGTGTTGCTGGA
>DATBCR010000867.1:0-5033 GCA_036270375.1 Pseudonocardiaceae bacterium
CGGCCGGTCAGCGGGCCAGGACCGCGTCTCGGTGAGCAGCCGCACGTCGCCGGCCGACCAGTCCACGTGCGGGGACGGCTGTTCGGCGTGCAGGGTCTTGGGCAGCAGGCCGTGCCCCATGGACATGACCATCTTGATCACACCGCCGACGCCGGCCGCCGCCTGGGAGTGGCCGACGTTGGACTTGAACGACCCCAACCACAGCGGCCGGTCGGTCTCGTAGCGCTGCCCGTAGGTGGCGATCAGGGCCTGCGCTTCGATCGGGTCGCCAAGCGTGGTGCCGGTGCCGTGCGCCTCGACCACGTCAACGTCCGTTGTGGACAGTCGAGCATTGGCGAGCGCCCTGCGGATCACGCGCTGCTGGGACGGGCCGTTCGGCGCGGTGAGCCCGTTCGACGCGCCGTCGGAGTTGATCGCGGAGCCGCGGATCACGGCGAGTACCCGGTGCCCGTTGCGTTCGGCGTCGGAGAGCCGTTCCAGCAGCAGCATGCCGGCGCCCTCGGCCCAACTCGCACCGTCGGCGTCGGCGGAGAACGGCTTGCACCGGCCGTCGGTGGCCAGGGCGCGCTGGCGGCTGAACTCGATCAGCGAGACCGGCGTCGACATGATCGTGACGCCACCCGCGAGTGCCAGCGTGCAGTCGTTCTCCCGCAACGACTGGCACGCCCAGTGCATCGCGACCAGCGACGACGAGCACGCCGTGTCCACGGACACCGCGGGCCCTTCGAGGCCGAGCGTGTAGGCGACCCGACCGGACAGCACGCTCGGCGAGTTGCCGGTGCCGATGAACCCCTCGAAACTGTCCGTGGCCGCCATCAGCAGGCCGCCGTAGTCCTGGTAGGTGACCCCGGCGAACACGCCGGTCTGCGTGCCGCGCAACGCGACCGGGTCGACACCGGCCCGTTCCAGCGCCTCCCAGGACACCTCGAGCAGCAGCCGCTGCTGCGGGTCCATGGCCACCGCTTCCCTCGGGCTGATCGCGAAGAAGCCGGGGTCGAAGTGGCTGGCGTCGTGCAGGAATCCGCCTTCGCGGGCGTAGCAGGTGCCGGGCGCGTCCGGGTCCGGGTCGTAGAGCGCTTCGAGGTCCCAGCCGCGGTCGGTCGGGAACGGCGAGATCGCGTCGACGCCGTCCGCGACCAGTCGCCAGAGGTCCTCCGGACTGCCGATGCCGCCTGGGTAGCGGCACGCCATGCCGACGATCGCGATCGGCTCGTCCACCGCCGTGTGCACCGGCGCGTCTGGTTCCTCGTCGGCGCCGAACAGTTCGACACGCAACTGCTTGGCCAGCACGATGGGGGTCGGGTAGTCGAACACGAGGGTCGCGGGGAGTCGCAGTCCGGTCGCGGTGTTGAGGGCGTTGCGGAGCCGGACCGCGGTGAGCGAGTCGACGCCGAGTTCCTTGAATGCGCGTCCGGCGTCGATGGCATCCGGTCCGGCGTAGCCGAGAACGGCGGCCGACTCGGTGCGGACGATGTCCACGAGCACACGGTCCTGGTCCGCTATGGACAGTCCGATCAGCCGCTGCTGCAACACACCGCCGGCGTCCGCGCTACTGGCCGTCCGCCTGCGGCGCTTGAGCGAGCGCAGGGCGTCGACCGGGTCCGTCGGGCACGCCAGCGCCACGGCGGGTTTGCCTTCGGCGACCCGTCGGGCGGCGATCGCGTGCAGCACAGCTGCTTGAGTAGTGACCAAGGGGTGGTCGCCGGTTGGTGTGATCAGAACGAAGGCGGCGAGGTCGAGTTCGGCCAGGTTGAGAGCGATGTCGACCCGGTCGCGTAGTTCGGCCTCCAGTCGGCCGCCCGCGCCCGGCAGTCCGATGTGGACAACAGCGGTCAACGGGTGATCGGTTGGGATCTGGCGGAGGGCACGTGCCAGTTCGGTGGGGTCCGCAGCGTCGCAGTCGGGCACGAGAAGGTGCTGTACGCCCCACTCGGTCTGCAGGTACTGCGCTACGGCCGGGTCTGTGGTGCCGGTCAGCAGGAAGGTTCCGTTGGCGTCCCAGGCCGGCTCGGTCTGTGCTGGGGTCGGTGGCGGATATGCGATCCCGTCGCGCAGTCCCAGGCTCCGGCCGGTGGCCAGCGCCGATTGGATGGCTGCCTCGGAACTGGGGAGACCGTCCAGGTCGAGCACCGTGAACTCGGGTACCGCGCCCCAGATCGCGGCCTCGATCACGTCCGGGACGTTGTCGATCGCGAGTGCGTTTCTGGTGCGGAAAACCAGCCGGCTCTCGGCGAAGCGCGGATCGGCGAGCCATGCCCGGGTCAGGGCGATCGCGCGCTGCGCGGCGGCCCAGACGGCCCACGTGATGTCGTCGGTGTCCAACGGCCGGCAGTCCGCGAACACGACGTCTGGCACGTCGGTGAGTTCGGCCAACTCCCGGTCACCGAGTGCGACAACGGTCAGCTCGACGGGTTCCGCCGGCCGCAGCACCAGAGCGTCGACGGACGCGACCGCGTGGCCCTGGCCGTCGGCCAGGGTCAGGGCGTAGGTGCGGTCGCGGCCGGTCGGCCGGATCCGCACCCGCAGGTCGGTCGCGCCGGTCGCGTGCAGCGCGATTCCGGTCCAGGAGAACGGCAGCAGCCGACGGTCGGATGGCTCGGCGTATGCCAACGCCTGCAGCGCGGCGTCCAGCAGTGCGGGGTGCAGGCCGAACCGGTCGACGTGCACATCGGCCGGCAGGCGGACATCGGCATATACGTCCGATCCGGCCTGGTAGGCGGCGCGCAGGCCGCGGAAGGCCGGGCCGTAGGCGGGTGCGACCACGTCAACCGCTGTAGCGCCCTTCGGTGGCCACTCGGTCAGGTCTTCGCCGGCGGGAGAACTTGGCGCGAGGGTGCCGCTGGCGTGTCGGACCCAGCCGGTGGTTCGGCTGTAGATGCCGAATGTGCGCTGGCCGTCGGAATCCGGGGCGGCCACGGTGACCTGCACCGGCACGCCACCGCACGCGGGCAGTACCAGCGGTGCCTCCAGGACCAGTTCGGCCACCAGTTCGCAGTCGACCTCGTCGGCCGCACGCATGGCCAGCTCCACGAATGCCGTGCCGGGAAACACGATTCGCCCATCCACGGTGTGATCGGCTAGCCAGGGTTGGGTTTCCACGGACAGCCTGCCCGTGCACACGACGCCGTCCGTGCCGGCAAGGCTGACGGCCGAGCCCAGCAGCGGATGGTCGGCCGCGACCTGCCCGATGGACTCCGGGTCGCCGTCCGGTGCGGATACGGTCAGCCAGAAGCTGTCCCGCTGGAACGCATAGGTCGGCAGGTCGACCCGGGTACCACCGGCGACCAAGGTGGACCAGTCCACGGGCACGCCGTTAACGTGCAGTTCGGCCAGCGCGGTGAGCAGTGTGGCGTCTTCCGGCCGGTCCGCCCGCATCGCCGGCACGGCAAGGACATCCGTGTCGAGGCAGTCGGCGACCATCGCGGACAGCACGCCGTCCGGCCCGAGTTCGAGGAATCGGGTCGCGCCGTGGTCCGCCAGGGTCCGCACGCCGTCGGCGAACCGCACGGTTGACCGGACCTGCCGCACCCAGTAGTCCGGATCGCCGAACTCGGCTATCCGGCCGGTGACATTGGAGATCACCGGAATGCGTGGCTCGTGACAGGTCAGATCCGCTGTCACGGCACGGAAATCGTCGAGCATGCCGTCCATGTGCGCGGAGTGGAAGGCGTGACTGACCCGCAGCCGCCGGGTCCGCGTGAACGTCGCCGCGAGCGCATGGACCGCGTCCTCATCACCGGACACCACAACGGATCGCGGGCCGTTGACAGCCGCGATCGACACCCCGTCGGTGAGCAGCGGCAGCACATCGTCCTCTGCGGCGGCGATCGCGACCATCGCGCCGCCACCCGGCAGGGCCTGCATCAGCCGGGCCCGCGCCGCGACCAGCCGGCACGCGTCCGGCAGCGACAGCACGCCGGCGACATGCGCGGCGACGACTTCGCCGATGGAGTGGCCGCCGAGCAGGTCCGGCCGCACACCCCACGCCTCGAACTGCTGATACAGCGCCACTTCCAGCGCGAACAGGGCAGGCTGGGTGTACTCCGTGCGATCGAGTTCCTTGCCGGCCCACATGACGTCCCGCAGCGGCAGGTCGAACTGCGCGCACACCTCGTCGAACGCGTCCGCGAACACCGGGAACGTCTCGTACAACTCCCGGCCCATGCCGGCACGCTGGGATCCCTGACCGGCGAACAGGAACGCCGTCCGCCCGGTGCCGGCGACACCACGCACCAGGTCGGCCGCCGACGTACCGTCGGCCAGCGCGGCCAGACCGGCCCGGCTGCCACCGAGCACGACGGCCCGATGCTCGAACACCGACCGGCCGGCCAGCGAGCAGCCGACATCGACCGTGCGACCGGTGTGCGCCAAGAGCCGTTCGGCCTGACCCCGCAGCGCGGCATCCGACCGAGCCGACAGCAGCCACGGCACCGGCCGGTCCTCGGTCACCTCGACCGGTTCGGTGGCGGGCGCTTCCTCGATGATCACATGGGCGTTCGTGCCGCTGACACCGAACGCGGACACCCCGGCCCGGCGCGGCCGCCCGTTCGGCGACCAGTCCGAGGGCTCGGTGAGCAGTTCGACCTGCCCGGCCGTCCAGTCCACAAGCGACGACGGCTGATCGACGTGCAATGTCCTTGGCAGCACGCCGTTTCGCAGCGCCTGCACCATCTTGATCACGCCGGCGACTCCGGCGGCGGCCTGGGTGTGGCCGAGGTTGGACTTGAGCGAACCCAGCCGCAGCGGACGATCCCGGTCCTGTCCGTACGTCGCCAGGAGCGCCTGTGCCTCGATCGGGTCGCCGAGAACGGTGCCGGTGCCGTGTGCTTCGACGGCGTCCACATCGGACGGTGCAAGGCCGGCGTCGGCGAGCGCGTCGCGGATCACCCGTTGCTGGGACGGCCCGTTCGGCGCGGTGAGGCCGTTGCTGGCGCCGTCGGAGTTGACCGCGGAGCCGCGCACGACGGCCAGCACGGTGTGCCCGAGCCGTTGGGCGTCGGACAGCCGTTCGACCACCAGCATGCCGACGCCCT
>DATBCR010000868.1:0-10799 GCA_036270375.1 Pseudonocardiaceae bacterium
CGCCCTGTCCGACCGTGCGTACGGCCGGACAGGGCGGAGTGATCGATCCCGTTTGGCGATACCGCCGGTCCGGCTCACTCCTCCTTGGACGGGCGCGCCTCCGGCGGAAGCACACCCCAGTCGATGAGCTGCTCGGTCAGCTCACCCGGCGTCATGTCGTAGATGATCGCCAGCGACCGCAGGTCCTCGGTGCGGATGGAGAGGACCTTGCCGTTGTAGTCGCCCCGCTGGCTCTGGATGGTCGCCGCGTAGCGGGCCAGCGGCCCGACCTTCTCCGCCGGGAGCTGCTGCAACCGTTCCAGATTGATCACGATCTTGGTGGCCGGTTCCGCACCGGACGGCACGCGGCCCTCCGGCAGCAGTTCGGCCACCGGCACGCCGTAGAAGTCGGCCAGTTCCGCCAGCTTCTGCACGGTCACCGCCCGGTCGCCGCGCTCGTAGGAGCCGACGACGACTGCCTTCCACCTGCCCCCCGACTTCTGCTCGACGCCGTGCAGCGACAGCCCCTGTTGCTGCCGGATGCCGCGCAGTTTGGCGCCCAGCGCCTTGGCGTAGTCGCCCATGTGACGGTTCTCCGTTCGTTCGCCCCGTCAGCCGCAATGGGTGAGCCGCGGGGAGCCTGAGATCGATACGCAGAGTAATGGTTACTCCTCGTTGTCACCAGGTCAAGCTGATCCGCGTGCGTCATCCGGGCGAGAGGTGCGACACCACCCGGACGCATGACCGATTCGACCTGATACGGTGCAGGTCAGGCCCGGTAGCAGCCGGGCACGACGTCCTTTAAGGACCCGTCCGGTGAGGCGGGGAAGGAGGTCCACCGTGGCGCCGCGAAATCGTGGCGCGGCGGAACCGGCCGAGGAGCGCGAGCTGCTCTCGGCTGGCGACGTCGCGCGCACCATCGCCCGAATGGCCCATCAGGTCATCGAAAAGATCGCGCTGGACGCACCGGGCGTACCGCCGGTCGTGTTACTCGGTATCCCTCGCCGGGGTGCCCCGCTGGCGCGCCGGCTGGCCGAGAAGATCCACGACTTCTGCGGTGTGACGGTGCCGACCGGGACGCTGGACATCACGCTGTACCGGGACGACCTGCGCCGGCAGCCGCACCGCCCGCTGGAACCGACCCGGCTGCCCGAGGGCGGCATCGACGACCGGGTGGTCGTGCTGGTCGACGACGTCCTGTACTCCGGTCGCACCATCGGCGCCGCCCTGGACGCGCTGCACGACCACGGCCGGCCGCGCGCCGTGCAGCTCGCCGTGCTCGTCGACCGGGGACACCGGGAGCTGCCGATCCGCGCGGACTACGTCGGCAAGAACGTGCCGACCTCGCGGTCCGAGGAGGTCGCCGTCCTGGTGGCCGAGGTGGACGGCACGGACGGCGTGGTGCTCCGGCGCCCGATCGGGGGCGACTCGTGAAGCACCTGCTGTCCGCCGCCGATCTGGACCTCGACCAGGCGACCGCGCTGCTGGACACGGCCGACGAGCTGAAGGCGACGCTGCTTGGCCGGGAGGTCCGCAAGCTGCCCACGCTGCGCGGCCGGACCGTGATCACGATGTTCTACGAGAACTCCACCCGCACCAGGGTGTCCTTCGAGATCGCCGGCAAGTGGATGAGCGCGGACGTGGTGAACGTGTCGGCAGGCGGCTCGTCGGTCGGCAAGGGCGAGTCGCTCAAGGACACCGGGCTGACGCTGGCCGCGGCCGGCGCGGACTGCGTGATCATCCGGCACCCGGCGTCGGGTGCGGCGGCCCGGATGGTCGCCTGGCTGGCCGAGTACGGCACGTGCGTCGTCAACGCGGGCGACGGCACGCACGAGCACCCGACCCAGGCGCTGTTGGACGCGGCCACGTTGCGCGAACGACTCGGTGCCCTGCCCGGCCGCCGGATCGCGATCGTCGGCGACGTGCTGCACAGCCGCGTCGCCCGGTCCAACGTGCACCTGCTGCGAACGCTGGGCGTGGACGTGGTGCTGGTCGCCCCGCCGACGCTGCTGCCGACCGGCGTGCACACCTGGGGCGTCGAGGTGTCGCACGAACTGGACGCCGAACTGCCCGCAGTGGACGCGGTGATGCTGCTGCGAGTACAGGCCGAACGGATGCACGGCGGCTTCTTCCCGTCCGCCCGCGAATACTCCGTCGGGTACGGCCTGTCGGCGGCCAGGATGACGCTGCTGCCGGAGCACGCCGTCGTCCTGCACCCGGGCCCGATGCTGCGCGGCATGGAGATCGCGTCACCGGTCGCCGACTCGCCGAGGGCCGCGATCACCGACCAGGTGCGCAACGGCGTGCACATGCGGATGTCCGTCCTGTACCACCTGCTGGCCGGGGAGGCGTCATGACGCTGCTGATCAAGGGGGCACGGCCGTACGGCGACGGCGATCCGGTCGACATGCTCGTCGCCGACGGCGTGATCACGGAACTGGGGCCGAACCTTGCGGCACAGCCCGACTTCGAGGTGATCGACGCCGTGGGCCAGGTCGCGCTGCCCGGTTTCGTCGACCTGCACACGCACCTGCGCGAACCGGGCCGCGAGGACGCCGAGACCATCGCCACCGGGTCGGCGGCGGCCGCGCTCGGCGGCTTCACGGCGGTGTTCGCGATGGCCAACACCGATCCGGTCGCCGACAACGCGGTGGTGGTGGAACACGTGTGGCGGCGCGGCCGGGAGGTCGGGCTGGTCGACGTGCACCCGGTCGGCGCGGTCACGGTCGGGCTGGCCGGCGAGCGGCTGGCCGAACTGGGCACGATGGCCCGCTCGGCGGCCGGCGTCCGGGTGTTCTCCGACGACGGCCACTGTGTCGCCGACCCGCTGATCATGCGGCGGGCACTGGAATACACGAAGGCCCTGGACGGCGTCGTGGCCCAGCACGCTGAGGAGCCACGGCTCACCGTCGGCGCGCAGGCCCACGACGGCGAGCGGGCCGCCCGGCTCGGCCTGGCCGGCTGGCCCTCGGCGGCCGAGGAGGCGATCGTGGCCAGGGACTGCCTGCTGGCCGCCGAGGTCGGCGCCCGGCTGCACGTGTGCCACGTGTCCACGGCCGGCACCGCGGACCTGTTGCGCTGGGCCAGGAATCGCCCCGGCGGCGACCGAGTCTCGGCCGAGGTGACCCCGCACCACCTGCTGCTCACCGACGAACGACTGGCCGGCTACGACCCGGCCAACAAGGTGAACCCGCCCCTGCGCACGTCACAGGACGTGCGGGCGCTGCGGACGGCACTGGCCGACGGCGTGATCGACTGCGTCGCCACCGACCACGCACCGCATGCCCCGCAGGACAAGGACTGCGAATGGGCGGCCGCCCGGCCGGGCATGCTCGGCCTGCAGACGGCGCTGTCGATCGTGGTGCTGGCGATGGTGCACACCGGACTGCTGGACTGGCGCGGCGTGGCCAGGGTGCTGAGCGAGCGCCCGGCCGACATCGGCGGCCTGTCGGACCAGGGCCGCCCGATCGCGGTCGGCGAGCCGGCGAACCTGACCCTGGTCGACCCGGACGTCACGTGGACGGTGCGCGGCGCGGACCTGGCCAGCATCGCGGCGAACACGCCGTACGAGGGCATGACCCTGCCGGCCACGGTGGTCACCACGGTCTCCCGGGGCCGGGTAACTGCCCACAATGGCAGGATCCGCACGTGACCCGGCTGTTGTTGAGCCTGATCGTGGTCGGCTTCTTCGTGTTGTGCGCGGCCGGAATGCGGCTGGGCTGGCGCAACCGCCAGCGCCGTCAGTCCTACCTGCCGGCCTTGCCGACGCCACCGGACGCCGACACAGTCGGCGAGCCGCTGCTGCCGCCGGCCACCGGTGTGTACGTCGGGACGACGACGGCGGGAGACTGGCAGGACCGGATCGCGGTCGGCGGTCTCGGCCATCGGGCCTCGGCCGAGGTCCGGCTGTACGGGGGCGGGCTGTTGCTGGACCGGGCGGGTGCCGACCCGCTGTGGATCGACGCCGGTGCGCTTGTCGACGCCCGCACCGCGCGGGCGCTGGCCGGCAAGGCGATGGGCGTCGACGGGCTGCTGGTGTTCCGCTGGCGGCTCGGCGAGTACCAGGTGGACTCCGGCGTGCGCGGTGACGACCGGGACAGCTACCGCGAGTGGATCACCGCGGTCCGCGCGCTGGCCGGGCACGGTGCCGCCGGCGCACAGGGAGGCGAGGAATCGTGACGACACCGACCAGAGTCCGGGCCACCGCGGCCGACCGGGCGGCGCTCGTGCTGGCCGACGGCCGGGTGTTCCCCGGTCGTGGCTACGGCGCGCTCGGCGGTTCGCTCGGCGAGGTGGTGTTCTGCACCGGCATGACCGGCTACCAGGAGACCCTGACCGACCCGTCCTACCACCGGCAGATCGTGGTCCAGACCGCGCCGCAGATCGGCAACACCGGCTGGAACGACGATGACGACGAGTCCGACCGGATCTGGGTGGCCGGCTACGTGGTGCGCGACCCGGCCCGCATCCCGTCCAACTGGCGTTCCGTCCGCCCGCTTGACGAGGAGTTGGCGCGGCAGGGCGTCGTCGGGATCGCCGAGGTCGACACCAGGACCCTCACCCGGCACATCCGGGAGCGCGGCGCGATGCGGGCCGGCGTGTTCTCCGGTGCCGCCCTGACCGGCCGGGACGAGATGGTGGCACGGGTGCTGGCCAGTGCCGAGATGCTCGGCGCCGACCTGGCCGGCGACGTCAGCGCGGCCGCCACGTACGTGGTGCCCGCAGCGCACGAGCGCCGGTTCCGGGTGGTCGCCCTTGACCTGGGCATCAAGTCGAACACGCCGAGAATGCTTGCCGCGCGCGGCATCGAGACCCACGTGCTGCCGTTGAAGTCCACAGTGGATGATCTACTCGCGGTCGAGCCGGACGGTGTGTTCCTCTCCAACGGCCCCGGCGACCCGGCCACCCAGGACCACGCGGTCGCGCTCACCACCGAGATGCTCACCCGGCGGATCCCGTTGTTCGGCATCTGTTTCGGCAACCAGATCCTCGGCCGCGCGCTCGGCCGGGGCACCTACAAGATGCGCTTCGGCCACCGAGGCATCAACGTGCCGGTGATCGACACCGCGACCGGCCGGGTGGCGATCACCGCGCAGAACCACGGGTTCGCGTTGGAAGGTGAGGCGGGGGAGCGGTTCGACACCCCGTTCGGGCCCGCCGAAGTGAGCCACCACTGCCCGAACGACGGCACCGTCGAGGGCCTGCGCTGCGCGGACGTGCCGGCGTTCTCCGTGCAGTACCACCCGGAGGCGGCCGCCGGACCACACGACGCCGCACTGCTGTTCGACGAGTTCGTGTCGCTGCTGGAGAGGGGCCGGGCCTGATGCCCAAACGGACGGACATCTCGCACGTCCTGGTGATCGGGTCGGGGCCGATCGTGATCGGGCAGGCCTGCGAGTTCGACTACTCGGGCACCCAGGCGTGCCGGGTGCTGCGGGCCGAGGGGCTGCGCGTCAGTCTCGTGAACTCCAACCCGGCCACCATCATGACCGACCCGGAGTTCGCGGACGCCACCTACGTCGAGCCGATCACGCCGGAGTTCGTGGAGAAGGTCATCGCGATCGAGCGGCCGGACGCGTTGCTGGCCACGCTCGGCGGCCAGACCGCGCTCAACACGGCCGTCGCTCTGCACGAGCGCGGTGTGCTCGAGAAGTACGGCGTCGAGCTGATCGGCGCGGACTTCGAGGCCATCCAGCGCGGCGAGGACCGGCAGCGCTTCAAGGACATCGTGCGCAAGGTTGGCGCCGAGGTGCCGCGCAGCGCGGTCTGCAAGACGATGGCCGACGTCGAAACCGCGGTGGTCGATCTCGGCCTGCCGGTGGTGATCCGGCCGTCGTTCACCATGGGCGGCCTCGGTTCCGGCATGGCGCACACGCCAGAGGAGTTGGACCGGCTGGCGTCGGTCGGGCTGGCCGAGTCGCCGGTGCACGAGGTGCTGATCGAGGAGAGCGTGCTCGGCTGGAAGGAGTACGAACTCGAACTCATGCGCGACCGTCACGACAACGTGGTGGTGGTGTGCTCCATCGAGAACATCGACCCGATGGGCGTGCACACCGGCGACTCGGTCACGGTCGCGCCCGCGATGACGCTGACCGACCGCGAGTACCAGCACATGCGCGACGTCGGCATCGCCGTGCTGCGCGAGGTCGGCGTGGACACCGGTCGCTGCAACATCCAGTTCGCCGTGCACCCGTCGACCGGCCAGCTCGTGGTGATCGAGATGAACCCACGGGTGTCCCGGTCGTCCGCGCTCGCGTCCAAGGCGACCGGCTTCCCGATCGCCAAGATCGCCGCGAAACTGGCCATCGGCTACACACTGGACGAGATCCGCAACGACATCACCGGCGTGACCCCCGCGTGCTTCGAGCCGACGCTTGACTACGTCGTGGTGAAGGTGCCCCGCTTCGCGTTCGAGAAGTTCCCCGGCGCAGACCCGACCCTGACCACCACGATGAAGAGCGTCGGCGAGGCCATGGCGGTCGGCCGAGGGTTCGCCGAGGCGATGGGCAAGGCCCTGCGCTCGATGGAGACCAAGGCCGCCGGCTTCTGGACCGTGCCGGATCCGGCCGGCGCCACGCTCGCGTCCACGATGGCCGAACTGCGGGTGCCGCACGATGGCCGTCTGTACACAGTGGACCGTGCGCTTCGGTTGGGCGCATCGGTGGCCGAGGTGGCGCGGGCATCGGGTATCGACCCGTGGTTCGTCGACCAGATCGCCGCGCTCGGCGAACTCCGGGTCCTCCTCGAGGATGCACCCGTGCTGGACGGCGCGCTGCTGCGCCGGGCCAAGCGCGGCGGGCTGTCCGACCGGCAGGTGGCTGCGCTGCGCCCGGAACTGGCCGGCGAGGACGGTGTGCGCACGCTGCGGCAGCGCCTCGGCGTGCGGCCGGTGTTCAAGACCGTGGACACGTGCGCCGCCGAGTTCGCGGCGCACACGCCGTACCACTACTCGGCCTACGAGTCCGACCCGGACGCGGAGAACGAGGTCGCCGCACAGACGGTCCGGCCGAAGGTGTTGATCCTGGGCTCCGGACCCAACCGGATCGGTCAGGGGATCGAGTTCGACTACTCGTGCGTGCACGCCGCGATGGCGCTGCGCGACGCTGGCTACGAGACCGTCATGGTCAACTGCAACCCGGAAACCGTGTCCACCGACTACGACACGGCGGACCGGCTGTACTTCGAGCCGCTGACGTTCGAGGACGTGCTGGAGGTCGTGCACGCCGAGCAGGCGTCCGGCACGGTGGCCGGCGTGATCGTGCAGCTCGGCGGCCAGACCCCGCTCGGCCTGGCCCGCAGGCTGGCCGACGCGGGCGTACCGGTGGTCGGCACGCCGCCGGGCGCGATCCACTTGGCCGAGGACCGCGGCTCGTTCGGCGAGGTGCTGTCGACCGCCGGCCTGCCCGCGCCCGCCTACGGCACCGCGACCTCGTTCAGCGGCGCCAAGCGGATCGCGGACTCGATCGGCTACCCGGTGCTGGTGCGACCGTCCTATGTGCTCGGTGGCCGAGGCATGGAGATCATCTACGACGACACCACGCTGGCCGAGTACATCGCGCGGGCAACCGAGGTGTCGCCGGAACACCCGGGGCTCGTCGACCGGGTCCTCGACGACGCCATCGAGATCGACGTGGACGCCCTTTTCGACGGCCACGACCTGTTCCTCGGCGGCGTGATGGAGCACATCGAGGAGGCCGGCGTGCATTCCGGCGACTCGTCCTGCGTGCTGCCGCCGATCACGCTCGGCCGCACCGACCTGGAAGCCGTCCGGGTGTCCACCGAGGCGATCGCGCGCGGCATCGGCGTGCGCGGGCTGCTGAACGTGCAGTACGCGCTCAAGGACGACGTGCTCTACGTGCTCGAAGCGAACCCGAGGGCGTCGCGGACCGTGCCGTTCGTGTCCAAGGCGACCGCCATCCCGCTGGCCAAGGCCGCCGCCCGGATCATGCTCGGCGCCACCGTGGCGCAACTCCGGGTCGAGGGCCTGCTGCCGGCGACCGGCGACGGCACCGACATGCCGCCGGACGCGCCGGTCGCGGTGAAGGAGGCCGTGATGCCGTTTCACCGCTTCCGCACCCCGGAGGGCCACGGCGTGGACTCGCTGCTCGGGCCGGAGATGAAGTCCACCGGCGAGGTGATGGGCATCGACTACTCGTTCGGCAAGGCGTTCGCCAAGTCGCAGACCGCGTCCTACGGGTCGCTGCCGACCGGTGGCCGGGTTTTCGTGTCGGTCGCCAACCGGGACAAGCGGGCCATGGTGTTCCCCGTGAAGCGCCTCGCGGACCTCGGCTTCGAGGTGCTGGCCACGGTCGGTACGGCGGAGGTGTTGCGGCGCAACGGGATCCCGTGCACGGTCGTGCGCAAGCACTTCGAGGGCGAGGACAACATCGTGCAGACGATCTTGGCCGGCGGGGTGGACATGGTGATCAACACCCCGTACGGCAACCACGGCCCCCGGGTGGACGGCTACGAGATCCGCACGGCGGCGGTGGCGCGGGACATCCCGTGCATCACGACAATCCAGGGCGCCGCGGCGGCCGTGCACGGAGTCGAGGCATTGATCCGTGGCGATGTCGGCGTCCGTTCGTTGCAGTCGTTGCATGCCGCCCTTAAGGGGAGCCTGACATGAATGCTGCGATTAATCACTTCGGCGCGCGACTCGTTCGCGCGGTCGCGGCGCGCGGTCCATTGTGTGTTGGAATTGATCCGCATCCCGGGTTGCTCGCGGACTGGGGTCTGTCCGCCGACGCGGCCGGACTGGAACGGTTCGCGCGCACGGCGGTCGAGGCGGTCGCGGGCGAGGTCGCGGTGATCAAGCCGCAGTCGGCGTTCTTCGAGGCGCACGGCTCGGCGGGCATCGCGGTGCTGGAACGGGTGATCCGGCAGGCCAGGGCGGCAGGGCTGCTCGTACTGCTGGACGTCAAGCGGGGCGACATCGGGTCAACCATGGCCGCGTACGCCGCCGCCTACCTCGCCGACGACGGCCCGCTGGCCGCGGACGCGGTGACGCTGTCGCCGTATCTCGGATTCGGCTCGCTCACGCCGGCACTCGACCTGGCGGCGGCCACCGGCCGGGGCGTGTTCGTGCTCGCGCTGACGTCCAACCCGGAAGGGGCCGCTGTGCAGCGCGCGAACGGCGACCGGGGGAGGTCGGTAGCGCAATCGGTGGTGGACGGTGCGGCCGAACGCAACGCCGGTATTAGGCCGATGGGGGGTGTCGGGGTAGTGATTGGCGCCACAGTCGGGCGCACCGGGCTCGATCTGGACCACCTCAACGGCCCCGTTCTGGCGCCCGGATTCGGCTCCCAGGGGGGCACGGTGGCCGACCTCCGAGCCATGTTCGGGCCCGCGCTTGCCGGCGTGCTGCCGTCGTCCTCGCGTGACTTGCTGCGACATGGCCCTGACCAGCGGTTGCTACGCGATGCCGTGCGGCGTGTACGGGACGTAATCATTGCACCCGCTGCAACGCGATGACCTGCGGTAATGTGGGTGAGGGTGGTTACGGTGAGTGGTCTTGTGCAAAAAATATATCGGGCTATATCACAGAGGGGCTCGCCAAGATTCACGGGTGGTGGTAATCAAGCGGTGGAAGCCCTTGGTAGGACTTCCACTCGCCGCGACCATCCGCAGTCGGGTCCACCCGACCAGGGTGGTTCGACCAGATCGGAAAAACCACGTCGAAATCCCCGACCCACGTTGTTTTCGTTCACTCACAGTCGGTACGGTCGCGGCACCGATCCAGAATTAACCCCACCCCACCGGAGGAGATCGTGGCCCTTCCCCAGCTGACCGAGGAGCAGCGGGCCGCAGCGCTGGAGAAAGCGGCTGCCGCTCGTCGCGCTCGGGCCGAGCTCAAGGAGCGCCTCAAGCGCGGCGGCACGAATTTGAAGGACGTTCTTATCGCCGCTGACAACAACGAGGTCCTGGGCAAGATGAAGGTCTCCGCGTTGCTTGAGTCCCTGCCAGGCGTTGGCAAGGTACGTGCGGCGCAGATCATGGAGCGTCTGGAGATCGCGGCAAGCCGGCGGTTGCGCGGCTTGGGTGATCGGCAGCGCAAGGCTCTGCTGACCGAATTCGGCGGCGAGTGAGTCGTTCATCAGTACAGAGGGGTCGGCTGGTTGTTCTGGCCGGCCCCTCTGGCGTCGGTAAGAGCAGCCTCGTGCACGAGCTGCGGGCGTTGTATCCGGATCTCTGGTTCAGCGTGTCCGCGACCACCCGCGAGCAGCGTCCCGGCGAGGTGGACGGCCTCGACTACCACTTCGTCAGCGACGCCGAGTTCGACAAGATGATCGCCGACGGCGAGCTGCTGGAGTGGGCCGACATCCACCGAGGCACCCACCGATCGGGTACGCCGCGTGGCCCGATCGAGGAGCGGCTGGCCAGCGGCCGGCCCGCGCTGCTCGAACTGGACCTGCAGGGCGCGAGGGCGGTGCGCAGGGCGTCGCCGGACGCGCTGCTGGTGTTCATCTCCCCGCCGAGCTGGGACGTCCTCGTGGCGCGTCTCACCGGCCGGGGCACCGAGTCGCCGGACGTGGTGGGGCGCAGGCTGGCCACCGCGAAACAGGAGCTGGCGGCCCGGGACGAGTTCGACGTCGAGGTCGTCAACGACGACGTGCGGCGGGCCGCGGCGGACTTGCTAACCTTGATGGTGGGCACCCGTCCGGACCAGCGCGCCTGACGCGCCGGCCGACGGCGTCAAGCGCCCGAACCGCTCGCGTCAGCCATGATCCGAGCACGACCGATCGCAGGAGCGTTGCGCGTGACCAGTCCCACCGTGATGGGCACTCAGATCGACACGCCGGAAGGCATCACCAACCCGC
>DATBCR010000869.1:0-1574 GCA_036270375.1 Pseudonocardiaceae bacterium
AGTTGGCCCTCGATGGTGAAGCGGTGCCCGGCCGCCAGGTCGGGCAGGTCGATCCGGCTGAGTACCCGCACGTCGCACAGGTGCGTGCCGCCGCTCGCGGCCGTGAACCACTCCAATGCCATGGCCAGCGGGAGTACCGGCGTGCCGGCCGGGGCATGGTCGGCGAGATAGTCGTGCGTGCGGGAATTCACCGTGATTTCGGCGGCTGTCCTCGGGTGGGTGGCGATTTGTCCGGCGCCGACAAGGATTTCGACAGCGTCGTCGGCGGATTCGACCTCGGCCACGAACGCACGTGCGCCGGCCGCCAGTGGGATGAGCGGCACGCCGCGTTGTATGAAGTGTGCGGCGAGCGATGGGTTGACCATGCCGCCTTGCCATGGCCCCCAACCGATCGAGCGGACCCGACAGTCCGGGCGTCTGGCGGCCTCGGCGCACGCCAACTGGTTCAGGGTCTCGTTGGCCATGGCGTAGTCGCTCTGTCCCGGATTGCCGAAGCGGGCCGCGACGGACGAGAACACGCACAGCAGCCGCAGCGGATCGGACTCGGTTGCCGCCAGCAATGCCTGCCAGCCAGCGACTTTGGTCGCGTACACCCGGTCGAATTGCTCGTCGGTCTTGTCGGCGATGAGCTTGTCCGCGAGCACGCCCGCACCGTGCACGAGCCCGGTGATCGGCCCCCACTCCAGGCGGGCCTGGTCCAGTTCACGCTTCAAAGCCGCTTCGTCCGTGACATCGACGGCCGCGTACCGGACCGTGGCGCCGGCCCGTTCGAATGCGTCGAGGTTGGCACGGATTTCGCGTGCGGCGACAACTCCCCGAGCCGTGTGGTCATCGGTCAGCGAAGTACGTCCGATCAGCAGCATTCTCGGACAGTGCGCCGAGGCCAGCGCAAGCAGTGCGGCGGCCGTGATGCCCCGAGCGCCGCCGGTGGCCACCAGCACCGAATCGGCCGTGATCGGGGACACGCCGGGTGTCGCGGGGACCTCCTCGTGGCCCACGGTCCACCGCGTGCCGTCCGCACGCAGCCCCACATCGAGTGTCGACCCGCCGGTCAGCAGTTCCGCCACGATCGCGGCTGCGACGGCATCCTCGTCGCGATCGCCGCGCTGGCAGTCGATGGCTTTCACGGCAGCCAGTGGCCATTCCAACGCGGCGGTCCTGGCCAGCGCCGCCAGGCCGCCGAGCAGGGCGCGTTCCGACCTAGGGTCGACGAGCCCGAAACACCCGCCGGTGTCCTGCACCGTAACGAATACACCACCCCGGTCAGTCATGCGGCGGGCGACCGTTCTGGCGATCCGGAAGGCGTCGTCGGCCAGGCCGCCAAGTAGAAGCACGCCCCACGCATCGGGCTCCGGAAGGCCGACCACGGCGGTGATGTGGTGGGCGGCGAACTGCTCAACCACCGCCGACGCCAGCCCACTGCCATCGTCGACGACGACCAACGGCCCACGCGACAGCCCTGCCAGCGACAGACCACATGCCGGTGCGCGGAGCGGCCTGACCTGTAATCGACGCATGACCTCGGTGGTGATCTCCCCATCCGCCGGACCGGAATCGACCCAATGCACGATCTG
>DATBCR010000870.1:0-16876 GCA_036270375.1 Pseudonocardiaceae bacterium
CGCGTATCGGTCAGTTGGCGGTGAGCTGACCGTGCCGGCTGCACGCAGCGGTCCAGCCCGCCGGGGTCACCTGAACGACCATCCGGCGGGCACACTGGACGCAGTAGCGCGGCGGGTCCACCAGCGCCAACCGGGACCGACAGCGCTCATGTGCGGGGTCGGGGGCGTCCGGCCGGCCGCACCACGCGCAGTAGGTGACGTCGTCCATCACAGTGTCTGGCTCAGTGCCTTGATCGGCATCTTCAGTTCGCCCAGCATTTTCAGGTCCTGTTCGGCCGGGCGGCCGAGGTTGGTCAGGTAGTTGCCGACGATGATCGCGTTGATCCCGCCGAGCATTCCCTGTTCCGCGCCCAGGTCGCCGAGGGTCAGCTCACGTCCGCCGGCGAACCGCAGAATGGTGCGGGGCAAGGCAAGCCGGAATGCCGCGACCGTGCGCAACGCCTCGCTGCCCTCGACAACCGGATAGTTCTCGTACGGCGTACCGGGATTGGGGATCAGGAAGTTCATGGGCACCTCGTCCGGGTCCAGCTCGGCCAGCTGGCTGGCGAACTCGGCGCGCTGCGCGAGTGTCTCCCCCATCCCGATGATGCCGCCGCAGCACACCTCCATCCCGGCGTCCCGCACCATGCGCAGGGTGTCCCACCGCTCCTCCCAGCTGTGCGACGTGACCACCCGGGGAAAGTGCGACCTTGCCGTCTCCAGGTTGTGGTTGTACCGATGCACGCCCATCGCGACGAGCTGGTCCACCTGGGACTGCGTGAGCATGCCGAGCGAGCACGCGATGTTGATGTCGAGGCCGGCCGCCCTTATCGCCTCGATACCCGCCTTCACCTGGGCCAGCAACCGGTCGTCCGGGCCGCGGACGGCGGCGACGACGCAGAACTCCGTCGCGCCGGTCGCCGCCGTCTGCCGGGCCGCCTCGACGAGACCGGGGATGTCCAGCCACGCCGACCGGACCGGGGTCGGGAAACGGCCGGACTGCGAGCAGAAATGGCAGTCCTCCGGGCAGCCGCCGGTCTTCACGCTCACGATGCCCTCGACCTCGACTTCCGGCCCGCACCAACGGGTCCGCACCTCGTGCGCGAGCGCGAGCAGCTCGGGCAACCGGTCGTCCGGCATGTCGAGCACCCGCCGGATCTGGGCCTCGGACAGGCCGACACCCTCATCGACCACCTGCTCCCGCGCCTGCGCGAGCACGTCGGTGTCGGCCAGTTCGTCGATCATGGAAACTCCTCGTGGCGTCGGGCTTGCCGGACAGTGTGCCTGACCGGTACGGCACAGCGCCGCGACACATATCACGTCTGTCAGATCACTTCGGTTCACGCCGTGTGCCGTGCGGTGAACACATCCGAGTCGAAGTCGCCGTCCAGCCACGGGGACAGCGAATCCCGCGCCACGGCAAGGAAATCCGCCGGCGACAACCGGGCCATCCCCTCCGGCAGCACCCCGAGCAGCGGCGCGCCGGCCGCGACCGGCAGGTCGGTCAGGTTGGAACGGGCGGCCAGGTCGGGTTCGCGCGGCCAGCGTCCGACCACCACACCGATGGTGTCGACGCCACGCTGCCGCAACACCTCCGCGGTGAGCGCGGTCGCATTCAACGTGCCGAGACCCGCGTCCGCGACCACCAGCACCGGCGCGACCAGCGACCAGGCGACGTCGGCGAGCGTGCCGCCGTTGGCGTCGAACCGGACCAGCAGCCCGCCGGCACCCTCGATCAGCACCAGGTCGTGCTCGGCGTCCAGCTCGGCCGCCGCGGCCGCGATCTCGGCCGGGTGCAGGGCGGGCGAGCCGACGCGACGGGCGGCGGCCTCCGGGGACAGCGGGTCCGGGTAGCGGCGCAGTTCACGGGTGGTGACGTCACCGGCCAGCCGGCGCACCTCGGCCAGGTCGCCCGGCTCGCCGTCGCGGACACCGGTCTGGGCCGGCTTGAGCACGGCGACACGCCGGTGCCGGTCAGCCGCAAGCGCCGCGATCGCCGCTGTCACCACCGTCTTGCCGACATCGGTACCGGTTCCGGTCACCACAAGCACGCCCACGAGCCAGCACGCTATTACCGCCGGGTAAACAGCTCAGGTCCGGGGCCGCCACGAACGGATCACGAAGGGACCGTGACATGGTTCGCTCGCAAGCTCGCTCACGCGACCTTGGCCGCCGCACAGATCGCATCGCAGATCGCGGCGACATCGGCATCGGTGCTGATGTACGGGGGCATCGTGTAGATCAGGTCGCGGAACGGCCGCAGCCACACGCCCCGGCCGACGGCGGCATCGGTCGCCGCTGAAATGTCCACGTCGTGGTCGAGCTGGACGACCCCGATCGCGCCGAGCACCCGCACGTCCGCCACGCCCGGCAGCATGGCGGCCGGCGCGAGGCCCGCCACCAGACCGGCCTCGATCCGCCGGATCTCGGCCCGCCAGTCCTGGCCGAGCAGTACGTCGATGGACGCGTTGGCGATCGCGGCGGCCAGCGGGTTCGCCATGAACGTCGGCCCGTGCGCCAGAATCGGGACCTCGCCACGGGAGATCCCACCCGCCACCCGGGACGTGCACAGCGCGGCGGCCATGCTGAGATAGCCCCCGGTCAACGCCTTCCCGACGCACAGCACGTCCGGGCTGACACCGGCGTGCTCAGCCGCGAACAGCGCCCCGGTCCGGCCGAATCCGGTCGCGATCTCGTCGAACACCAGCAGCACGTCGTGCCGGTCGGCCAGTTCCCGCAGCACACATAGGTAACCGGGGTCGTGGAACCGCATCCCGCCGGCACCCTGCACCACCGGTTCCACGATCACCGCGGCCAGTTCCCCGGCATGGCGCTCGATCAGCTCGGCCAGGTGGTCGACGTACGCGGGTGCGACACCGGCGGCGAACCCGGCCGGCGGCGGGTTCGCGAACACCTGCGCCGGCAACACCCCGCGCCACAACGCGTGCATGCCGCCGTCCGGATCGCACACGCTCATCGGGTGAAACGTGTCCCCGTGGTAGCCGCCGCGCCAGGTCAGCAGCCGGCGTTTCGCCGGCCGGCCGACGGAACGCCAGTACTGCAGGCACATCTTGATCGCGACCTCGACCGACACCGACCCGGAGTCGGCGAGGAACACGTGCCGCAGCGGCGCCGGGGTCAGCTCGACGAGCCGGGTAGCCAGCCGCACACCGGGTTCGTGGGTGAGCCCGCCGAACATGACGTGGCTCATCCGGCCGAGCTGGTCGTGCGCCGCCGCGTCCAGCACCGGGTGTCGGTAGCCGTGGATCGCCGCCCACCACGACGACATCCCGTCCACGAGGACCCGCCCATCGGCCAGCCGCAGCCGCACCCCGGACGCGGACTCGACCGGCAACGGTTGTGCCACACCGGGCATCGGTGCATACGGATGCCAGACGTGCGCGCGATCCAGGTCGAGCAGTTCCTCGGGAGTCACCAAAAGAGACTACGGCGTCCCCGGATTGATCTCCTGGAACACTTGCAGCAGTTCGGTTCCCTTCGGCACGCCGAGCCCTGTGCACGCGTCCCACCCGGCCTTGGCCTTGTAGGCGCCGTTGTTGCCCGTCGTGATGTCGCGGAACCCAGTCGTCGACTGGCCGGCCTTGGCCGCGGCGTAGATCACCGGCTGGAGCATCCCGAGCGGCCGGGCAACGGCCTCGGTGAGCCGGCAGACGAGTGCCGCCCACAGCGGGGCCACCGCGCTGGTGCCGCCGATCACGAGCGCCTTGCCGTCCACCTGCACGCGGTATCCGGTGGCCGGGTCGGCGTCGCCAGCGACGTCGGGCACGCCACGCCCGGAAGCCGTGCCACCGGCCCGATTCGGCACGCCGACGTGCGCCTGCCAGGCCGGCAGCGGGAACATGTCGCTCACGCCGCCGCCGGTCGCACCGAATCCCGGCCCGTCGTTCCACACCGACTCGGAGCGTTCCGCGCCGGCCGAGGTCAGCCGGAGGCTCGTGCAGCCGCAGGCCAGCGCGTGCGGGCTGGACGCCGGGAAGTCCACGTGCGCGGCGCCGTCGTTCTGGCCGTCCGCGCTGCCGTTGTCGCCGGACGCCACGCACACCGTCACGCCGAGCGCGGCGGCGTCCGCGAACGCCTGGTCCAGCGCGACCCGCGCCTGCGCGGTCCACTGGTCCTCGGACTGGCCCCAGCTGATGCTCACCACGGCCGGGGTGGGCGTGGCGTGCACGGCGGTGCTGACCGCGTCAAGGAAGCCCTGGTCGGTGTTGGGCGCGAAGTACACCAGCTGTTTCGCGCCGGGCGCGAGGGCACCGAGCACCTCGATGTCCAACAGCACCTCGCCGTCCGCGCCGTTCGGGTCGGCGCCGGGCACGTTCTTTCCGCCGTCGACGCCGACCGCGGTGATACTCGGGGTCGGGATCTTCAGGCCGGCGAAATAAGTGTCCACATCGGACTGACCGAACCCGCCGCCGAGTTCGATCACCGCGGCGACCTGGCCGCTGCCGTAGGTGCCGGCCGGAAAGTCATACACAGTGCCCAAAGTCGGCGGGTCGTACGCGGTGTTCGCGGCCTTCGCCGGGTGCACGCGGATCTGCGGCCGGGCCTGCTGGCGGCTGTCCAGCCCGAGCACGGCGAGGATGATGCCGTCCAGCGAGGCCGGCACCCGCAGTTCGCCGGACCGCGACCGGTGCTCGAACGGGCCGTCGCCGACCAGCGGCTCGTTGCGCACCATGCTCAGTTCGGTGCTGAACAGCGCGCTGACCGCCGACGCCGGGCCGGCCGCGGACAGTCGCCGTGAGCCGGTGTGCACGTCGACCACCCGCACGCCGGCCGCGTCGAACTCGGCCTGTGTGCGCTGGACGTCGTCCGGGTCGGCGCCGAAGCGCTGGGCCAGTTCGGTCTGCGACACCGTGTCCGCGCCCTCGACCAGGTCGCGCGGCAGGTCGGCGCGTCTGCGCAGCACAACGGTGAACGCGATCTCCTCGGCCGGGTCGACCGCACCGACGCGCTGGACGTCGGCCAACTCCGCTCGGGCACTGCCGGGTAGCGGAACGTGATGCAGGTCACTCATATTGTGATGGTCCGTATCCGGCGTGCCGGCGTTACCTTCGTCACCCAATTGCCGCACCAATTCACCCGACGGGGCACTGGCCAGCCGGAACCGGGCAGAGTGCCCAGTTCAGACGAGTCGGACCGGGAATCGTTCCAGGCCACGGATAAGGATGCCTGGCCGCCAGTTCAGCTCGGCCACCGGGACGGTCAACTCGATCCGGTCGTACGCGTCAAGGAGTCTCGTGAAGGCGATCTCCGCCTCCAGCCGGGCCAGTGGCGCGCCGAGGCAGTAGTGGATGCCGTGGCCGAACGCCATGTGCCCGCTGACGTCCCGGCCGATGTCCAGGCGGTCCGGGTCCGGGTAGCGATCGGGATCGCGGTTGGCGGAACCCAGTGACAGCACAAGGAACTCACCCGCCGGCACCACGACGCCGCCGACGTCCGTCGGCACGGTGGTGTAGCGGAGGGTGGCGTTCTTCACCGGCGACTCGAACCGCAGGAACTCCTCGATCGCGCCGGGCAGCAGGCTCCGGTCGGCGCGCAGGGCCGCCAACTGGTCCGGGTTGGTGATCAGCGCGAGCAGGCCGTTGGCGATCAGGTTCACGGTCGTCTCGTGGCCGGCGACCAGCAGCAGGAACGCCATGCCGATCAGTTCCTCGTGGCTGAGCCGATCGCCCGCGTCGGACGCCGCGATCAGGGCGGACATCATGTCCTCGCCCGGCTCGGCCCGCTTGGCCGCGATCATGTCGGACAGGTACCCAACCATCGCCGTGGCCGCCTCCTGTATCTCGGCCGGCTCGACACCGCCCGAGACCAACACGTTCGACCAGCGACGGAAATCCTCCCTGTCCTTGGTCGGGACGCCGAGCAGTACGCAGATCACCGTGATGGGCAACGGAAACGCGAACACGTCCAGCAGGTCGACCTCGGCGGCCGGGCCGATGTCGGTGATCAGCCCCGAGGTGATCTCCTCGATCCGGGGCCGCAGCTTCTCGATCCTGCGCGCGGTGAACGCCTTGTTCACCATGCGGCGCAACCGTTCGTGATCCGGCGGGTCGCTGTTGAGCATGTGGCCGGCCAGTTCCGCGCTGCCGCCCGCGAACTCCTCGGAACTGGTCGAGTGCCGCGTGAACAGCTCGTTGATGTTGGCCGAGTCCTTGCTCAGCGTGGCATCTGCCAGCGCCGACCGGACATCCGCGTACCGGGTGACAAGCCAGACCTTCAGCCCGCGCGGCAACACAACGGGGTGCACGGGCGCTTCCTCGCGCAGCCGCCGGTTCATCGCGTGCGGGTCGTTCACGAAGTCATCGCCAAGTTGTTCTGGCACAGCGGTTGCGCTGTCCTGCATGGATTTGCTCCTCGCCCCTTGGTGCCGGCCGGATCATCGCCGCGTCCACCCGGAGCAACGGTCACCACACCAGCCAAGTGCCCGAATGTGAGTTCAGTCACCCGAATGGTGTTAATTGTCCACTCCGTCCGGCGATTCACACGGCTATGCCGGCTGTGCGGCCACCCAGTCCCCGACCACTTCGGCCAGCACCGACAACGGTAGCGGCCCGTTGCCAAGTACGACGTCATGGAAGCCTCGAATGTCGAACCGGTCGCCGAGCGCGGCCTCCGCACCCGCCCGGATCCGCTGGATCTCCAAGCGCCCAACCATGTACGACAGCGCCTGGCCGGGATAGGCGATGTAGCGGTCCACCTCCGCCTCGATCTCCACCGCGGCCATCGGGGTGTTCGCGGACAGGTACTCGACCGCCTGCGCCCGGCTCCAGCCCTTGGCGTGCAGGCCGGTGTCCACGACCAGCCGGCCGGCCCGCATCGAGTCCGCGGTGAGCATGCCGAGCCGGGACAGATCGCTGGAGTACAGGCCCATCTCGTCGGCAAGCCGTTCGGTGTAGAGGCCCCAGCCCTCGGAGTAGGCGTTCACGTCCGCGATCCGGCGCAGCATCGGCAGGTCCGGCACTTCGAGCGCGATCGATATCTGGAAGTGGTGGCCGGGCACCGCCTCGTGGAACGCGGTGCACTCGCACTGGTGCCGGAACCGCTCGGTGACCTGGTCGGTGTTCGCGTAGTAGACGCCGGGCCGGGCGCCGTCGAGGGACGCCGGCACGTAGTACGCGGCCGGCGAGCCCGCCGCGTCGGCGGCCGGCACCGGCAGGACCTCGCAGCCGGTCCGAGGCCGCAGGCTGAACCAGTTCGGCGCGGCCAGTTCGGCCCGCGCGATGGCCTGGCGAGCCGCGTCCAGTAACTCGTCCGCGGACTGCCAGCGCATCGAGTCGTCGAACCGCAGCCGGTGAAAGATCTCCGCGAGATCGTCCGTGCCGAGCACCTTCTGGCCGAGTTCGGCGTATTCGGCGCGCAGTTGCTCGACGATCGCGAGGCCCGTCTCGTGCAGCTCGTCCGGTGACCGGTCGGCGGTGGTGTGGGCACGGACGAGCGCGGCGTAGTCGGCGTCACCGCCGGGCAGCCAGGTCAGGCCGGGGCGGTCGGCCGGCCTGCCGTGCGGCAGCACGTCGTTGATCAGCACGTCCCGGTAGGTGGCGAACGCGGGGCGCACCACGTCGGCGAGCACGGCGTCCCTGCGGCGGTTGAAGTCGTCGGCAACGCCGGCGGGCGGGGCCGGACGCGTCAGCGGATCGTTGTCCGGGTCGGCGAGGTAGCGGTCGATGTGCTTGATCGCGGCCTCGACGAGATGCGCCACCGGTACCCGCCCGGACACCACGCCGGCCCGGTGCCGGTCGGCGGCACCGGCCAGGTGCGCCGGGATCGCGCCCAGCCGGCGGAGGTACGCCTCGGCGAGTTCCGGGGTCGGCAGGCCGATCATCGGCAGCGCGGTGAGCAGCACGGCGGCCGGGGCCACGAACAGGTCGGTGACGACGTGCTCGACCTGACGGCTCGTCAGGACGTCGATCCGGGTCTTCGCCTGCTGGATCACCACGGCCCGGGTGGTCCGCTCGTCCGGGGTCAGGCCGGCCGGGTCCAGCGCCGCGGCGCGTTCGGCCACGTCGGCGTAGCGGGCGATGAAGTCCTGCTCGGCGGCCACGCTGAGATCGCCGAGCCGGTCGTGCGCGCCGTCGAAGCCGAAAAGCGTCGGCATCGTCGGTTCTTGTTCCTCGTACACCCGGACCAGTTCGTCCGCGAGCGCACGCGCCGACACAGCTTCCGACATGGCCAAACCTCCGGACCTCGACGTCGTTGTCCCACCGATCGTAGATGCAGCGGTTGCGGCGCCGGACCGACTTTCGTCGTAACAGAGGCAGGATGGTGACCGTGCCGATACGCCCGACCACCCTGGCCGGCCTGCTCGACGAGCTGGCCGACACGATCGACGACCGCGACCCATCCGGGTGGACGCGGGTGGCCGTCGACGGTGCCCCGCCGGCAGGGCCAGGCGCGTTGGCGGACGCGCTCGTCGACCCGATGCGGCTCCGCGGCCGGCCGGTGCTACGGGTGCGGGCCCGCGACTTCCTGCGGCCGGCGTCGCTGCGGTTCGAGCACGGGCGCACCGACCCGGACGCGTTCCGCACGGATTGGCTTGACGTCGGCGGCCTGGCGCGGGAGGTGCTTGACCCGCTCGACGTCGGCGGCTCGGGCCGCGTGCTGCCGGCGCTGTGGGACGCGGTGGCGGACCGGGCCAGCCGGGCCGGGTACGTCGCGCTGCCGCCGGGTGGGGTGCTGCTGGTGGACGGTTCGCTGCTGCTCGGGCGCGGGCTGGCGTTCGATGTGACGGTGCATCTCGCCATGTCGGCGGCTGCGTTGGCCCGGCGGGTGGACCCGAGCGATCGGTGGACGCTGCCGGCGTACGCGCGGTACGACGAGCTGGTCGAGCCGGCCGCCACCGCGGCTGTGGTGGTGTTGGTGGATCATCCGGAGCGGCCGGCGATCCGCCACAACAAGGCACGCAACCGCAACAGCCATCCGGCCTGACGGGTGCGGCACCGGTCGGCATGACCGAGTAGCGTGCGGTCCGTGGCCGCCCCGGATCCCATGGACATCCGCCTGCTTTCGCTCGTCGCGGAGTCTGGCAAGGCGGCCGTGCACGAAATCGCGGCCCGCCTTGGCATGGACCCGCGTGAGGTGGCCGCCCGGCTGGTCGGGCTGTCCGCGACCGGGCTGCCGTTGATCGTCGGGGTCGAGTGCGATCCGAACGGGCTGCGAGCCGCGATCGCCGGCGCTGGGCCGTGGCTGAACTACGCGGCGCAGGGCGGCAGTACCGGTCCGCCGAGCGGGCCTTATCCGCCTGGCCCGCAACGTGGTTATGGCCCGGCAGGGCCGATGCCGCAGCCGGGGCCGTCCGGGCCGCATGCCGTTGGACAGTCCGGGCCGCATCCCGTCGGGCCGTCGGGGCCGCATCCCGTTGGGCCGCCTCGGCCGCCGATGCAGGGTGGCCCCCGGCCGGGTCCACCGCAGAGTGGTCCTTTCCCCGCGCCGGGTGCCGATCCGGTCAGCACGTGGGGGCCACCGCAGAGTTCGTCGTGGGCGCGTGGCGACCAGCCGACCCGGCCGGCCGCCTGGACCGCGCCGCCGGCCGCTCCCGCCGCCGCCGCTCCGGTCGTCCATGCGGGCCGGGTCGGCGAGACGCTGCGCACCGAGGGTGTGGACGGCGAGCAGATGGCCATCCACCTGGTCGAAGTCGTCGACCCGGCGGACTTCCTGTTCACGGCGGCCGGTTATCGGCTGCGCGAGGGGGAACGGGCGGTCGTCGTGCACACCGAGCTGACCAATCGCGGGCAGGTGCCGTTCGCGACGCTGCCGGACCTGTATCTGGTGCTGGTGGCCACGGACGGGCAGGCGGTGGGCAAGGCGCCGGTGTCGCTGTCGTCCCGGCCGCCGCACCGGATCGGCGTGCGGCCGGGCGAGACGGCCGGCGGGCACACGGTCTACGTGCTGCCCGAGGCCACCGAGATCACGTCGGTCCGCTGGAGCGCCCGCCCGGACGACGACCGGAACACCCTCACGTGGGCTGTTGAACACTGACTGCGAAGAACGCCAGCTTTTACTGTGCCCGCAACAGTTCCAGCGCGTGATCGAGATCGGCCGGGTACGGGCTGGTGAACTCGACCCAGCGACCGTCGGACGGGTGCTCGAAGCCGAGGGTGCGGGCGTGCAGCCACTGCCGGTTCAGGCCGAGACGCTTGGCGAGGGTCGGGTCGGCGCCGTAGGTGAGATCGCCGACGCACGGATGCCGCAGCGCGGACAGGTGTACCCGGATCTGGTGTGTGCGACCGGTTTCCAACTTCACGTCCAACAGGGACGCGTTCGGGAACGCCTCGATCACCTCGTAGTGCGTGACACTCGGCCGGCCGCCGTCCACGACCGCGAACTTGTAGTCGTGCTTGGGATGGCGGTCGATCGGCGCGTCGATCGTCCCCCGGCTCGGGTCCGGCAGGCCCTGCACGACGGCGTGGTAGCGCTTGTCGACGGTGCGTTCCTTGAACGCGCGCTTGAGCACCGAGTAGGCGTGCTCGCTCTTGGCGACCACCATCACCCCGGTCGTGCCGACGTCAAGGCGGTGCACGACACCCTGGCGTTCGGCCGCGCCGCTGGTCGCCATGATGATGCCGGCGGCGGCCAGTCCCGCGACCACGGTCGGCCCGGTCCAGCCGGGACTGGGATGCACGGCGACGCCGACCGGCTTGTCCAGCACGGCGATGTCGCCGTCCTCGTAGACCACGACGAGGCCGTCGACCGGTTCGGCGACCACGGTCAGCGGGGCGTCCGGCTCCGGGAGGGTCACCTCGAGCCATGCGCCCGCGGTGAGCCGGTCGGACTTGCCAGCGGTGCGGCCATCCAGCGTGACGTCGCCGGACTCGGCCAGTTCGGCCACGACCGTGCGGGACAGGCCGAGCAGCCGGGACAGGCCGGCGTCCACCCGCATGCCGTCCAGGCCGTCCGGCACCGGCAGGGTGCGCGATGCGGTCACGACGCGGAGTCCGGCGTGTCCGTCGCGTGCTGCTCAGTGGTCAACTGCTCGGCGGCCAGCTTCGCGCGGCGAGCGACACCACCGTCGTAGTCCTTGCCGAGCAACCCCATCAGCACGATCACCACGGCACCGACGGTGATGCACGAGTCGGCGACGTTGAAGATCGCGAACCCGGCACCCCACGGGTGGAACACCGAGATGAAGTCGACGACGTGGCCGCGCAACGGGCCGGGGGCGCGGAAGATCCGGTCGATCAGGTTGCCGAACGCACCGGCCAGCACCAGGCCGAGCCCGATCGACCAGCCGATGGACCGCAGCCGTGGCGCCGCCCAGACGAGGCCGACCACGATCGCCAGCGCGAGCAGGCTCAGTATCCACGTCATGCCGGTGGCCATCGAGAACGCGGCGCCAGAGTTGCGGCTGACGTCGAAGTACAGGACGCCGGGCAGCACGGTGACCGGGTCCTTGCCCTCCAGGTTGGCGACCACGAGCGACTTGGTGGTGATGTCGAGCGCCAAGGCCAGCAGGGCCACGCCGACCAGGATGGCCAGCCGCCGTGGCGGCAGCGACACGGCGGCCGGTTCGGTGCTCTGTTCGGTGCTCACGTTCTCATTGTCCCGCACCTGGCGGGCGGGCCACCGGGCGGATCAGCCGGCCAGGAACGGCGGCAGCGGGCGGGGGTCCGGTGTCGGTGTCCAGCGGCCGTCGACGTCGCGGTAGGTCCACCGGGGGCCGACGGTGACGAGCCTGCGCAGGGCGTTGACGAGGCGGTCCACGTGTTCGGCCGTGGTGCCGAGGCCGATGCTGACCCGCAGCGCGAGCTGGCCGGTGGCGCCGACGTCAGAGAGCAGGCGGCGGGTGAAGATGTGTGCGCAGAACGCGCCGTCCCGCACGCCGATGCCGTACTCGGCGGACAGCTCGACGGCCAGTCGACCGGCGTCCTGGCCGTCCACGGTGAAGCTGACCACGCCGACCCGGTCGCTTGCGGATCCGAACGCGGACAGTTCACGCAGGCCGGGCACGGTGCCGAGGCCGGCCCGCATGCGGGCGAGCAGGGTGCGCTCGTGCGCCAGAATCGGTGTCCAGTGTCGTTGCAGCACAACACAGGCAGCGGCCAGCGCGCGCACGCCGACGACGTTCGGCGAGCCGGCCTCGTGCCGATCCGGCACCTGGTGCCACGCCACACCGAGGTGGTCGCCGAAGTCGGTGACCTGGGCCGTCGCACCGCCGCCGCGCAGGTACGGGTCGGCGGCGCGCAGCCAGTCGGCCCGACCGACCAGCACGCCGGCACCGAAGGGCGCGTACAGCTTGTGGCCGGAGAAGACCAGGTAGTCCGCGCCGTAGGAGCGCAGGTCGATCGGCCGGTGCGGGGCGAGTTGCGCGGCGTCCACCGCGATCCGGGCGCCGTTGGCTTGGGCCACCTCGGCCAGTTCGGTGATCGGCCACAGTTCGCCGGTCACGTTGGAAGCGCCGGTCACCACGACCAGCCGCGGCCCGGTCGGACAGGCTTGCAGTGCCGTCGCGACCGCGCGCACCGCGTCCACCGGGTTGGCGGGCGCGGGCAGCCTGCGGACGTTCGGGCCGCGCCACGGCAGCAGCGCGGCGTGGTGCTCGCTGTCGAACAGCACGACCGAGGTGCCGCGCGGAACGGCGGCGGCGAGCAGGTTCAGCGAGTCGGTCGTGTTGCGGGTGAAGACGACCGCGTCGGTGGCGTGCGCGCCGACGAACCGGCGCACGGTGTCCCTGGCCTGCTCGTAAACCTTCGTACAGACCTGGGATGCGAAGCCCGCGCCGCGGTGCACGCTGGCGTACCAGGGCAGGAGCTCGTCGACGGCCGCCTTGACCTCGGTCAGACAGGGCGCGCTGGCGGCGTGGTCGAAATTGGCGTAGCCGACGCGCTCGCCGGTGACCAGCGGCACGGTCAGCTCGGCGCCGACGACGGCCGGCACGGCAGCCGTGCGAACGGGGGTGATTGCGAGTGTCATGTGAGCCTCCGGGCCGGATCGGACCCGCGAGGAGTCCGCGCTTGCCCACCGCACCGCGCGGCGGACCAGGTCCTCACCCGGGGCACCCCACCGCGGTTTGGGGGTTGCCGGCCAGCGAGCCGGGGCTTGACGCTGGCACTCTTGACCTTGTACTCACGGTAGCCGACTTCGGTTGTGCTCCGCGACCTCGATTCCGGCAGCTGGGAACCTCTCCCTTGCTGTCTTTCAGGCGCCGGCTTCGCCTTTCCAGCGGGCGTACCGGCCCGCCCGGTCGACCGCCCGGATGCGGCGTTCCGCGGCGTCCCTTGCCGCTTCGGTGGTGACGATCAGCAACTGGTCGCCCTCGCGCAGCCGCGTCCGGCCGTCCGGGGTGAAGCCGGCGTTGTCGCGGACGACGAGGCTGATCGTGGCGCCGACCGGCAGCCGGAGCTCGTCGAGGTAGACGCCGTGCAGCTGGGAACCCGGGCGGACCCGGACCTGGAGCAGGCCCGCGTCAAGCTGGTCGAGCGGTGCCGAGTCGATCTCCAGTTCCATCGGCTGCACGGAGCCGGTGAGACGCAGGATCCGGGCGAGATGAGGAAGGGTGCCGCCCTGCACGATGGTGAGGACGACGACGAGCACGAACACCGCGCCGACCAGCTCCTGCGCGCCAGGCCGCCCCTGCGTGAGCGGAATGAGCGCGAGCACGATCGGCACCGCGCCGCGCAACCCGGACCAGGACATGAAAGCCTTGTCCGGCAACGGAATCCGGAAGGGCAGCAGTGCGATGAGGACGGACAGCGGCCGAGCCAGCAGCACGACGACCGCGCCCGCGACCAGCCCCGGCAACACGGCGTCGAGCACTTTCGCCGGTGACGCGTAGAGGCCGAGGAGTACGAACAACCCGATCTGCGCGAGCCAGCCGAGCCCTTCGGCGAAGGACAGCGTGTCGGCGCGGTGCGGCAGTTTGCTGTTGCCGAGTACCAGCGCGCACACGTAGGTGGCGAGGAGCCCGGAGGCGTGGGCGACGTCGCCGGCCGCGAAAGCCAGTACGCACACGGCAACCGCGGCCAGCGGGTACAGACCGGTAGCTGGCAGGGCAGCACGACGGAGGGTGACACCGCCGAGCCAGCCGAGGATGCCGCCGACCAGCGCACCCGCGGCCAGTTCGTAGGCGACGACGAGCGGTGTCGTCCAGGTGAGCCGGCCGTCCCCCGCGAGCAGGACGACCGCGATGAACACGGGCGCGTCGTTGAGACCGGACTCCAGTTCCAGCGCACCGGAGAGGGTGCGGCTCACGTTCATGCCGCGCAGCACGCTGAAGACGGCCGCCGCGTCGGTCGAGGACAGCACCGCGCCCCAGAGCAGCGCGGTACGCCAGTCCAGCGACAGAAAGAGGTGTAGCGCGGCGCCGGTGACAGCGACACTCACCGCGACGGCCACAGTGGACAGTGCGAGCCCCGGCCCGAGCGCGGGTTTCACGGATGTCCAGCGGGTGGTCAGCCCACCCTCGGTAAGGATGAGGACAAGGGCGGCGATGCCAATGGATTGGGTGACCGCCGCGTTGTCAAACCGGATGCCAAGCCCGGATTCGCCGAGCAGCAGTCCGATCGCGAGATAAAGGAGTAGAGAAGGAAGCCCGAGCCGAACCGACACCCGAACCGCGAGCACAGCGACAAGCAGCACAACGGCGGACGTACCGAGCACGAAGGGGAGCGGTGTCATCGCACCTCCTCGGTGATCGCCGGCCGGGCCATCATTGTCACCGCTGGTCGGACGGGTCGCCGACCAGCCGTGCAATCGTCGCGGCCAGATCGGGCGGCGCGTCGGCCACGGAGACGAGCTTGTCGCGCGACCGACCGCCGGTGACCACCACGATGTCGCGCCGCCGCAGGCCAAGCACCTCGGCGAGTGCCCGGCACACGGCGTCGTTGGCCCGGCCGTCGACAGCGGGCGCGGTAACGGTGACGAGGAGAGCGGGACCGAGGCGACCGTCCCACCGGCCACCGACCTCGGCACGCCGAGCCCCCGGCTTGACCCGTACGGCAAACCGGTGGTCGGCAGTCATCGGCCGTGACTAACCCGGCAGCTTCGACTCAACCAGCTTGGCGAACTGGTTGGCCAGCGTGCAAGCCTGGTTCACATCGCCGGCACCGTTGGCCACGACGTCAACTCGGGAAGAATTGCCCACGCCGATCACCACAACACAGGTATCCCCGGTGGTTTGTTGAACCAATCGACCCTGGTGGGAGCCAACGGGATCGTCGGTAACCTGATAGCCGTTCGTGTTGATGTCCTTCAGGCCCTGGCTGTCTCGGACATCGGTTCCGATAACATATCCAATTCCGTTGTCAGCGGTGACGTTATGCCAAGTACAGGTGCGAGAACCACTCTGGGCACCGGAGTCCGTCTTGGTGAGCTGATTCTCACTGAGTTCGGCTGCACTGAGCAGATCGCACGGTTGAATCGACGCCAGAGGTGAGCGTCCATCAGTGGCCGTGCTTGGGCCGGCGGACGGCTGCGTGCTGCCCGTCGATGGGGCTGCGGCGCCGCTACCCGGCATGCTGTTACTGCAGGAAACCAGGCCAAGAACGGCGACGGCGATCAGTGGGATGACAGGGAGTCGACGGTTCACAAGATCCTCATCACGGGACGATGGTACCTGATCAGATGGCCCTATTCCGGCCCTGTGGTCGCGGCTCGGTTGGTGGCATGCCGACCTGTTGTTTCTTGAGGGAGTCCGCGATGATCGCTTCGGTCTGCTGGTAGTTCGTGCTGGCCTTCTGATATGCGGCGGCCATCGCCTCAAGGGTGCGTATGAGATTGTTGACGGCCGGCACAATGCCCTGCGAGTCGGTAGCCACGCTCTGTGTGAACGGTGCGACTATCGCGGCACCGGGTGTGCGGCCCAACTGCGGAGCCTGGGAAACCGTCCACAGGTGTCGTTCCAGTAGCTGGAGTTCGTGAATCGCGTCCGTGCATGACTTGATCAGGATGGCGGCGGCTTCGGGTTCGAGGTGGAAGCCGGTGCCCGCGGCCGCCGACAGTCGCTGGGCGCTGGCCTGCATCTCTGCCGCTTGCTGGTTCAACTCCGCCGTGCGTTGCTGTACCTGGCCTGGTCCGATCGATTCCCCGTCGGGTCCGACGACAGGCATGCTGTACCCCCTGGCTTGCCACTTTGGCAATGCGTCGCCCTACGGTACTGGACGGTCACAGTGGGTGTCCGGGGAAATGCCACTGCCCACATCGCCCGTTGGGGTGATGTGGGCTCGGTGGCGTTCTTGGCGGCGCCTACCTCGGCGTGGGCACGGGGCTGCTGGGCGTCCTGGGCGCGGTGACCACCGGGGCCGCGGAGACCGCCTGTTCGAACATGCCCCGCAGGAACTCCGACAGCGGTAGGCCGCTGCCGGCGGCTCTCGCCTTCAGGGCAAGGAAGACCGCGTCGGGCACGTCGCGAACCTGAATGTGTACGCCCATACGGTCAGTATCTCCGCACCCACGGTGTGTATGTCAACGCGTCCGTTCCGGTCAGATCCGGTGTACGACTACCTCGATCGTGGCGCCGTCACCCACCGTGGCCGTGTATCCGCCGTCCGCGCTCTGCACTCCCACGCCGTAGGACACCGTGTCTGCCAGGGTTTCCGTGCGCAGGAACGGCTCGTGGGTGCGCACCGCGGCCTGCACCTCCTCCGGCCCAAATACCGTCACCGTGATCCGGTCCGACACCGCGAAATCGGCCTCGCGGCGCGCCTGCTGCACCGCCCGGATCACGTCCCGTGCGACGCCCTCCACGGCCAGTTCGTCCGTCACCTTGGTGTCCAACACCACCAAGCCCGAACCGCCCGGCAACGCCGCCGTCAGGCCGGGATCCGTCGCCACCAGGCGGCGTTCGTACTCCCCTGCCAGCAACGTGATCCCGGCGGCCACCACCGCGCCCGTGTCGGTGGTCGTCCACTCGCCCGCCTTCACCGCTCGGATCACGTCCTGGACCTTC
>DATBCR010000871.1:0-3410 GCA_036270375.1 Pseudonocardiaceae bacterium
GGCCGGGAAGACGAACAGGCGGGGCACTCCGGCCGGAAGTGAGCTGCTTGCGTCCACGGTCACCGCCTGCTCACCGATGAAGGCCAGGTCCACGCAGTTTGCGCAATCCCAACTGCTGAGTTTGGCTGTCCCGAGTCGGAACACATCGAGCCGGTTGGAGGTCATCCAAGCGACCGCACTTCCGTCCCAGGACCAGACCGGTCCCGGCGCGCGCTCGGATGGCGACAACGTGCCGAGTGTGACGGGGTTACCGGTGCTGCAACGCAATACGACCGAAGACGGTGTGGTGTAGGCGATCGCCGGTGCCGATTGGTTCCGGGAGGCGCAATAGGCGGCCGCTGGATCGGCCGGGGCGTTCGGGCGCGTGGTGGTGGCCGTTGTAGCCGTCGTGGTCTGATGGTTGGTCAGGGTGTGCACGGCCAGGTATCCGCCGCCGCCGACAGCCGCTGCGGTGACCACGGCGGCCACACTGAGCTTTGCCGCCACACCGAAACCGGTTTTCGCGCCCGCGGTGACGGCCTTCGCGGCGGCTGTCTTCGTGCCGGCGGTGTGCACGGCGGCCGCCGCCCCGTGATGGCCGGTTACCTGTCCCGCGGCGTGGACGGCACCCGGCGTGCCGACGTGCCCGCCGGCTGAGCCCGCGAGTGCCTGGGTGTGGTGCGCGGCCGCCAGATGGGCGGTGTCGCCGAGTTCGTGCCAGATCGCGATCGCGGCGCCCACCGCGGCCACCGCGGCGACCCGCTTGCCGGTGATGAGGCCGAGGATGCCGTCCTCGTGGGTGAGGTAGGCCAGGATCGACCGGTCGCCGGCCTGTTCGGCGGCCACCTTGCCCCGGTGCAGAATCCGTCCCCACGCGCCCAGTCGCAGCGAGCACGCGACCATGGGTGCGACGGCCTTGGCCAGCGTGGCGCCGAGACCGGCGTTTCCGGTGGCGACCGCCGCGTCGATCACCGTGCTGATGAACGGGGCGTTGTCGGCGACATCCGCCGGCCGCAGCCCGGGTACGCCGGCCCAGTCCCGCAGCCGGGTGGCCAATCGTGCCACCAGTATCGGGTCCGGCTCCCTTCCGCCGCGCACCACCGTGTCGACGCCGGGTGCCAGTTGGTATCCGGTCTCGGTCTGCAGGGCAAGGCCAAGCGTGCTGAGTTCGTCGATCGCCGGGACCGCCATCGCCACATCGGCGAACAGCCAGGGCAACAGTGCCGCCGAGACAGCGGCCGAACCGGCGAGCGCCAGCACCGATGCGCAGTCAAGGGCCGGGCCGGTCAGGCCGGCGACGAGACGGGGCAACAGGTCCGCCAGTTCGGCCGGCCGGGGCAACGACGCGACATCCGGACCGCCCGGTTCGGGCCGGGCCGCCGCGGCCGCCCGCAACAACATCAGGGGTGAGCCCGCCGTGGCCCGCCACAATTCCATTCCGGTGGACCGTTCCTCGGTACGCAACGGCCGGCCCAGCCCGTCGGCAAGCAGCGCGAGGCCGGCCTCGGCGCTCAGGCCCGGCAAGGCCAGCGCCCGCACACCGACCGACCGGTGCGCCGACGTGAAGAACACGGTCGCCGCCGGCACACCGTCGAGCAGAACATCGCGTTGCTCGGGCTCGACATCGAGATCGTCGATTACCAACCGAATGTCCACATCGGACATCAGCCGACGCAGTTCCACCGGGCCCGGCCGGTAACCCTCGGCGTCGTAACAAGTCTCGAACACGTCCTGCAGGACGTCGGTCACATCCCGCTGTGCGGCCGGCAGGAACACCACCCCGTTGCCGGCGCCGTCGGTGAGGTCCGCGCACACATGCCGGGCCAGGGTGCTCTTGCCCGAACCCGGTGAGCCGTACACCTGCGCAAGGCGATCGGTGGCGATCGCCGCGCGGATCGCGTCGATCTCGTGCTCGCGGCCGATCGGCGCCACACCACGACGGGGCAACAACGCGATATCGGCACGCCGGCGAGGCTGTGGCCGTTCACCCGGTTGGACAACGGTGACCACCGACTGCTCGGCCCACACCGTGACGTTGTGGTCGCCAACCACGATCTGGCCACGCACGTCCCCGCCCACGTGAATGTGCGTGCCAGCGCCGGTCATCCGTCCTCCTCGCCACCCGAACCCGGCCCCCACCATCAATCGGCCACCGGACCTGCTTTCACTGTCGCCAGCCGACCGGGTCCGTTACACCATGGCGGTCACGGACGGTGCGGGTCGAGGCGTCCCGGTGTGGCGTCGAGGTAGCCGTAGTTTCGGCCAAGGTAAACCAGTGCCTGCACTGTCACGCTGGATCGTTCGTTGTCCGACAGGTAGGGGACCGCGGGGATCGTGACGGCCATGTCGCGGTGCTGTCTGTCCGACGCGGGCCCGAATGCGGAGAAGTCGACCAGGTCCGCGACGAAGGACTGGCGGTTCTGGCCGGGCGGCTCGGCTTCCGCGCTCAGCCGGAATTCGACGCGGGGGAGTTCTCGCCACCGCCATGGTCCCGGTGGGAACGACAGCAGACCGAGCAGTTCGACCGTGGCCGTCCGCCATGCGGCCGTCAGGAAGTCGCGCACGTCGGCCAGGGTCAAGCGGCGACCGGTCGGCAACAACTCGTCATACAGTCGGAGTTCGGCGCATGTGAGGACCTCCTGCCCCGGCCTACTGGGCGCGCTGGCCATCACTTCGGCCTCGATCAGGCATTCGCCGTTCTGGCCCACGATTCGCCAGGAATAGCTGGCTTGGCCGGGATGGTACGCGTTGGGTCCGAGGCGCCATTGCCTGCCCGGCACGTCGTCCGTGAGGCGGGCGAGGACGCCGGCGAGGGCGCTGAACGGCAGGGTCTCCTCCTCGAAATGGCGGCGCTGTTCCGGCGCGATGTCCCAGTCGGTCGAGTTGGCGACGTTCAGGCTCGCGATCGTACGGACTCGCAGCCGTGGAACCGGGTGGCCACCGGTCCATCGCGTGGCGTTCCGGATCATCTCGCGGCTGAAGTTGTCCGGGTTCGGACACCAGTCCCATTCCGATGTGGTGTCCGGGCGCCAGAGCCTACCGGTTCCCCAACCGCCGCCCGTCAGATCGACACGGGTGACGTCGACACCGACGATCGGCATGGTCGGGAAACCGAGCGCCGACAACGGATCCCAGTGCACGGCCGCACTGCCGGCGGCGTGCAGCGCGTCCCAGACCGATTCGGCCACCGCCACGACCCGCCGATCCGGTAGGCCGCACAGGACCCAGCCGCCATCGAACTCCTGGCGGACGCCAGGCCCGTACGGTTCCACAAAGGTGGTGGGCACACCCAGGTTGACCTGCAACTGGTCGTATCGCTGTTGGAACGACACTTTCCATCCGTGCACGCCGACGCCGACCCTGTACGTCGCCCGCGCGCTCGGTCCGTGCAACGTCACGTTGCCAAGCTGCCCGGCCTGGATCACCGTGCC
>DATBCR010000872.1:0-7897 GCA_036270375.1 Pseudonocardiaceae bacterium
GAACGTGCTGCGGCTACCGGCCACCCAGACGGTGATCAACATCGTGGTGTTCACCGCGGTGCTCTCGGTGCTCAACTCGTGTGTCTACTCGGCGTCCCGGATGTGGTTCTCCCTTGCCCGGCAACGGGATGCGCCGCGATCGTGGCGCAACCTGTCCAGTGGCCGGGTGCCGAGGACGGCCGTGATCGCGACCGCAACGCTCGGTTTCGCGGTGACGCTGGTCGGCTACGTCGCGCCTGGCGACGTGTTCCTCGCGCTGGTGGACTCGGCGGGCGCGGTCGGCATCATGATGTGGATCGCGATCGCCTTGTCCTACCTCAGGATCCGCCCCAAACCGGACGCACGGCTGACGTACGCGGTGGCGGTCGCGCCGCGCAGGCTCAGCGTGGCGGCGTGGATCGTGATCCTGGCTATGTTCGGCATGCTGATCGGAATGATCTTCACGCCGGACACGCAACTGGACCTGCTGATGACGATGCTGCCGGTGATGGTGATCTTCATCGTGGTGCTGTGGCGGGAGACCAACGCGTCCGCCGACCCGGACTGGTAAACCGAGTCCATTTCGGACAATGCCGCCCAGACTGTCGGGCCGGCGCATGGGCGCTAGTGTCACGGCATGGACGAGCGGTCGGATGTGGACGCGGCGTGGCCGGGCGAGTTGCCGCCGGGGCTCGACTGGAGCAAGCCCAGCCAGGCTCGGGTGTACGACGTGCACCTCGGCGGTTCGCACAACTTCGAGGTGGACCGGCGGGTCGCGGCCGAGGTGGCGGCGCGGATGCCGGAACTGCCCGCCGTGCTGCGGGCCAACCGGGACTTCCTGCGCCGTGCCGTGCGCAACCTGGTCGACCTCGGCATCCGGCAGTTCCTCGACCTCGGGTCCGGCATCCCGACCGTGGGCAACGTGCACGACGTGGCCCAGCGCGCGGACCCGGAGTGCCGCGTCGTGTATGTCGACAACGACCCGGTGGCGGTCGCGCACAGCAGGACCATCCTGGCCGGCAACCCGTGGGCCGGCGCGATCGAGGGCGACCTGACCGAACCGGAGAAGATCCTCGCCAACCGGGAACTCCGTGACCTGCTCGACCTGCGCCAGCCGACCGCCGTGCTGATGGTGGCCGTGCTGCACTTCCAGCCGGACACGGCGGCGTGCGCCGACATCGTCCGCCGCTACATGAACGTGTTGGCGTCCGGCAGTTTCCTGGTCGTCTCGCACGCGACGGCCGCCGGGCACGCACCGGGCCGGGTGCGCGAAGCCGCCGAGCACTTCAGCTCCAACATCGGCGGTTTCTACCTGCGGGACCGGGACGAGGTGGCGGCCCTGTTCGGCGACCTGCGGCTGATCCAGCCCGGCCTGGTCAACATGGCCGAATGGCGGCCGGAGCCGGGTGCCCCCGTGCCGGCGAACCCGCTGCCCGGCTACGCGGCCGTCGGCCGCCGCGTCTGACCTCGACCGTCACCGACGACGACGCAACAGGTGCACGATCGCGACGACCCCGGCCACCACGACCACCAGGTTGACGTCGGGTGCCGGCCGCCAGCGCGCGGTGCCGTTCTTGATCACGAACGCGCCGGTCGGCACGCCGAGCAGGCCGAACCCGCCGCCGGCCTGCACACGGCCGTCGATCTGGCCTTCGCCCCCACCGCCACCACCGAACACGACGGCCGCCGGCACGACGACCACGCCGTCCCGCTCAACGGGCTCGCCGTACACGCGCCTGGCCGACAGCGTGTCCCGGATATTCGTCACCAGCTCGCCGAAGTTCATCCGCACATCATCGTGCACACGTAAATCCGTTGGTCAGCGGGAAGGCTGCCGCGCATGCTTCGCATATGTCCCAGCTCACCATGCGGCGCTACGCCGGGCCGGCCGACCTGCGGGCCATGCAGCGGCTGACCCAGCGGATCTGGTCGCATACCAGCAACAGCCACATCGGCGACCAGGCGTGGCAGCGGTTCCTGCACACCGGCCGAGAATCCGAATGGCCGACGGCACTGTGGGAGTCCGGCGACGACGTGGTGGCGTGGGGTTGGGTCTTCCTGCCGGACCACCTGGAACTCATGGTCGACCCGGCCCGGCCGGCACTGCTCGCCGAGGTGCTCGACTGGTTCGCCACGACCGCCACCGCGACCCGGCGAACAGTCGCCGCGATCGCCGCCCAAACACACGTGATCGCGGCGCTCGAACAGCACGGCTATCGGCCGGCCGACGAAACGGAATTCCTTTCCTACCAATCCAGATCGCTCGCCGAACTGCCGGAACCCGTGCTGCCACCTGGATTCACCGCCCGGCCGATGCGTGGTTCGGAAGACATCCCCATTCGCCTCGCCGGGAATCAGGCCGCGTGGCCGGGTTCCCGGATCACCGAGGAGAGCTATCGGGCGGTAATGGCCGCGTGGCCGTACCGCACCGACATGGACTGGATGGTCGAGGCGCCGAACGGTGATGCCGCCGCGAACTGCTTGATCTGGCTGGACGAGCACAACAGGGTCGGTTTGCTGGAGCCGGTGGGCACCAGTGCGCGGTACCGCCGGATGGGGCTCGGCCGGGCCGTGTGCCTCGCCGCGATGCACGCGGCCCGCGCGGCCGGCGCCCGCGAAGCCGTTGTCTATCCGGTGTCCGGCGGTGGCCACGTCGGTGCGGTCCCGTTGTATGCGGACCTCGGGTTCACGCCCTACGCCCGCGGTCTCACCTACACGACGGATGGGTGAGCGCCGCGCCCCGTCAACTGACCGTGATCGCGTCCAGGTCCGGCGCGAATGCCGTGTCGTTGTGGAACTTGATCGTGTTCGCGCCGGCCGTCAGGTTCACCGTGATGCTGCCGTTGACCGGGGTCGAGAAGCTGGTGCCGGTCAGGTCGACCCTGGTGTCCGGGCCGCCGTCGACGCTGACGAAGAAGCTCCGGCTGCCGGACAGCAGATACGTGAACGTCAGCGTCTTCGCGCCCGCCGCGCTCTCGTTGATGTTGTTGACCGTCACGAAGTTCGCCGCGCCGTTGCCGATGAAGCCCACCTTCTGACCGCCGGAACACGCCGAGCAGGACGCGATCCGGGCCGCACCCGCGATGGTGTTGCCGGCCGCCTCGGCCTCGATCCGCGTGCCACCGCCACCGGACGTCGGCACGACCTTGATCAGCTGCACCGCGCCCGGGCCGAGGGTCACGCTGTAGTTGCCGGACACCGTGCCCAGCGACGCCCCGGTCCACAGATCCGTCGCCGTGCCGCTGCCGATCCCGGCACTCGACAGGCTCACGGTGTCGGTTTGGCTTGCCGTGTCTGAGAAATCGAACAGGCCGATGATGACGCTGCCGTCCTTCTCCGTCTTGCTGTAGACCTGCTGGTTGGCGTTGTTGACGATCCGGCTCGCGTCGATCGAGTCCTGGTCCACCGCGAGCACCCGGGTGTTCTTCAGGTAGCCGAGATCGGTGGCGTCGAGGTTGGTCAGGTCGGTGCCGAGGATCAGCGGTGACGCGCCCATCGCCCACAGGCTCAGCATCGACTGCCGTTCCGGTGCGGTCAGGCCGTCGTTGCCGCCGTTGCCCAGTTCGGTGGAGTCGTAGTCGTTGAACGCGCCGGGGCCGCCGTCCGGCTGCCAGCTGGCGACCTGCGCGAACCGGCTCTGCACGCTCGCCCAGTGCGTGAGCGGGTAGCTGCTGCCGCCGGATTCGCAGCTGTAGCACTCGATGTCGCCGCTGGTGCGCCAGCCGTTGGAGAACTTGGCCCAAGTGGCGGCGCCGCTGATGTTGAGGTTGTTGGACAGTTCGAGGTGGATCGGCCGGCCGGTCTGTTGCAGCGCGGTCGACCACGCCTGGATGTCTGAAACATCGCTGGTGCCGACGCCGTCGATCTTGACGTAGTCGACGCCCCAGGCCGCGAACTCGTCGGCCCACGAGTTGATGAACGCCTGCGCCCCAGGTTTCGTGTAGTCGATGCCGACCATGCCCTTGCAGTTGAAGTTCTTCTCACCGGTCGTCGTCGCGATGTCCTTGGCGTGGTTGCTTGTGCCGAGGATCGGGGTGTTCCGCGCGACCGCCTGCTTCGAGATGCCCGGCGTGACGTACAGCCCGAACTTGAGGCCGTCCGCGTGCACGTGGTCGGCGACGACCTGGATGCCGTTGGTGGTACCGGAAGGCGGGAACTTCGTGGCATCGGTGACCCACCGGCCATTCGCGTCGACGTTCGGTCCCTGGCTGCCCGGGCACTGGTACCAGAAGTCGTCGAGGTTGACGTACTGGTAGCCGACGGCCGCCAGCCCGCTGGACTTCATGGCGTCCGCCTGCGCGTCGATCTTGGCCGCGGTCGGGTTGTGGCGGATGAAACTCCAACTGCTCCAACCCAACGCCGGTGTCAGCCCGACGCCGTTGTTCTCCGCATTGGCCACGGACGGCGGCAGAATCGCCGTTGCCGCCATCGCCAGGGTGCCCACCGCGATCGCCAGTACGAAGGCACGTGTTCTGCCAGAACGTAACCGCATGGCACGCAGTATGAAAACGTTTTCGGAACGCGGTCAAGAGGTATGCGCGAAACGGGTGCTTGTCGAGGCGGCACTCAGGCTTCGGCGAGTGCCTTCACCTTGGCGAGGGTATGTTCGATCGACTCGGCGTTGAAGCCGGGACGGTCGGCACGGCCGGTGACGCGGGGGCCGAGGAAGTTGCGTACGAACGCATTGCCGACGCGGTACCAGTTCTCGGTGAGCAGGCAGCCGGTGTCGGTCGGCGTGATCTCGTACCCCCAGCGCGACACCCGGATGCCGATCTTGGCGCGCACGTCGAACATGAACGAGCGCTCCGGCTCGCACGCGATCACCCGCACCCTTGTCCACCAGAGCTTCGAGCCGTTGCGGTTGTTGCCTCGGAACTCGGCGCCGACGGCCACGCCGGTGGCGCCGTTCATCCACCGGCCGCCGACGTTCTCCGGGCTGAAGTCGCCCATCCGCGGCAGGTCGGTGACCATCGACCACACCACGTGTGGCGGGGCGGCCACCGCGACGGTGCGCGAGATCGTCGGCTTCACACGTTCAACGGTAGCCAGCTGTGATCGGCGGCGGCCACTCCAGCCTTGCGAGAGCGGCGGTCGGCGGAATATGTTGTTGGTCGCAACATATCGTGACGGCTGCCGCTGCTTGCCATGGCCAGGAGACAGGGAGGTCCCCGTGGTCGGATTGCCGTATTCCCAACGATTGCGGAAGTCCATCGTGATGGCGGGTGCCGTCGGGTTGATCGCGGCCGGCGTGAGCACCGCGCAGGCGGCACCGCTGCTGAACATGGGCGGCGCACCGGGCTGCTGCGGCAGCGGGTCGAACTGGGCACCGGGCGACAACTCGTTCCTGGGCCGGGCCGCGAGCCCCGCCGCCACCGCCGACGACGCGTGGTTCACCGGCGCGGACGGCATTCTCACGAACGCCTTCTACCCGACCCTGGACACCAGCGACTTCACCGACCAACAGTTCATCGTCGGCGACGCGGGCCATACCTGGGACCAGACCGAGAAGACCGACGCGACCCATTCCGTCGCGCTGGCAAACGGAAACGCGCTGGCCTGGACCGTGACGAACACCGGATCCAACGGCAAGTGGCGGATCACCAAGACCATCTACACCGACCCGGCCCAACCGGTGATCGACGAGCACGTCACCTTCACCGCGCTCACGGGAACACTGGGCAGTTACACCCTCTACCAGCTGTCCAACCCGTCCCAGGAGGGCAACGGCAACAACGACACCGGCCAGACGGTCACCTTCAACGGACGCACCATGCTCGTCGACACCGGCGCCAACACCGCGAACACGGCGAGCAACGCGTCGGCCCTCGCGGTCGGCAACGGCCTCGGCTGGCTCGTCCAGGGCGGCACCACGATGGTGTCCAGCGGTTTCGTCGGCGTCAACGACGGCTGGCAGGACCTGTTGGGCGGCAGCAGTCCCGACCACACCATGAACAACGCCTACACGTCCGCGACCGGCGGCAACATCGCCCAGCTCGGCCAGTTCGACCTCGCCCCGGTGGCGTCGCAGACCAGCGTGTCGTTCGACCTCGCCATCGGTCTCGGCGGCACGGCGAACGCGGCCGAGACGAGCGCGGACGCCGAACTGACGAGCCTGGCGGGCAATTCCTCCGGCGTGCTCACCAGTTACGTCAACCAGTGGTCGTCATGGCTCGGCGGCCGGAACACCTACGGCGGGCTCGGCGGCGAGCAGTACCTGGTGTCCGCCATGGGTTTGAAGGCATCCCAGGATCCGAGCACCGGCGCCATCGTGGCCGGCATCGGGCACCCGTGGGGCGATTCGTTCGGCACATCCGATCCCGGCTACGACCGGACGTGGTCCCGCGACCTGTACAACATCGTCACCGGCATGCTGCTGACCGGCGACAACACGGACGCCGACGCGGCAACGCATTTCCTGTTCGACCGGCAGCAGCAGTCCGACGGGCACTTCCCGCAGAACTCGTTCACCTCCGGCGCGCCGAGCTGGACCGGTATCCAGCTGGACGAGACCGCGTATCCGATCGTGCTCGCCTGGCAGCTGCGTACCTTCGACCCGGCGCTGGTCGGCTCGACCTACTACACCAACCACATCCTGCCGGCCGCGAACTACCTTGTCACGCACGGTCCGGCCACCGGCCAGGAACGCTGGGAGGAGAACGGCGGGTACTCGCCGTCCACCATCGCGGCCGAGATCGCCGGGCTGTACCTGGCATCGCAGATCGCCGGCCAGAACGGCGACAGCGCGCACGCGAGTTCGTTCCAGTCCACAGCGGACGGTTGGGCGTCGTCGGTCGCCAACTGGACGTACACCACGAACGGCCCGTTCGGCAACGGCCAGTACTTCGTGCGGGTCACGCCCGGCGGCGGCCCCAACAACGGTTCGACCGTGACGCTGGCCAACAACGGCGGCACGTTCAACGAGAACGCCGTGGTGGACAACGGTTTCCTACAGTTGGTGGACCTGGGCATCCTGCCAGCCAACGATCTCCGGGTGGCGAACACGATCGCGGTCACCGCCAACCCCAACGCCGCCGCGTCCTCGGGCTCGCTGGAAGAACTGCTGCCCGACGGCGTGGACTTCTTCCGCTACAACCACGACGGCTACGGCGAACCGGCCAGTGGTGGCAACTGGACCGGCGCCGGGATCGGCCGGCTGTGGCCGATCCTGGACGGCGAGTACGGCCAGTACCAGTACCTGCTCGGCCGCAAGATCGCGCCGTACGTCACGGATCTGCAGCACTACGCGACGCCGGGCGGGCTGCTGTCGGAGCAGGTGTGGGACAACGCGGCACCGGCCGGGAAGACGCCAGGCACGCCGACGCTGTCGATGTCCGCGCTGAACTGGTCGCTGAGCATGTACGTGCAGTTGGTGGCGGGCGAATTCGACCAGCAGCACGGTATCTCGGGTCTGCCCGGTATGACTCCGGCGGTCTTCAGCCACTACGCGGGTGCGGCGAATCCGGCCGTGACCACGTCGGTGAGCCCGCCGATGGCCGGGCAGCCGGTTACCGTTCGCTACAACGGTTTCCTGGCCGGCTCGGCGAGCACGGTCACGCTGCACTGGGGCCACGACGGCTGGCAGGGCGTCACGGACACGCCGATGGCCAAGCAGGCCGACGGATCGTGGACCGCGACCGTCACCGTGCCGGCCGGGACCGGGTTGAACACGGCGTTCGTCAACCAGGCCAGCACGTGGGACAACAACGGTGGCGCGGACTACAACGTGGCCGCGGTGAACTCGCCGGTGTCCGCGTCCACGACCCCGTTGACCGGCGGGACCGCCACCACGATCCGCTATGCCGGCTCGCTCGCCGGCTCGGCCACCGCGATCACGCTGCACTGGGGCCACAACGCGTGGCAGGGCGTCACGGACACGCCGATGGCCAAGCAGTCCGACGGATCGTGGACGGCGAGCATC
>DATBCR010000873.1:0-3334 GCA_036270375.1 Pseudonocardiaceae bacterium
GTGTGGTCGATCTGGTTGTGGCTCACGCTGTCCTGCGCCGTGTAACCGGAATCGATGCCGATGCCGCCGTGGAACTCGGCCGCGATACCGAAAACGTGGTTGTCGGTGATCGCGTTGTCGAGTGTCTGCGTGGCGCCGGTCGCGGTCGGCTGGTCGACGTTGCCGATCTGGATGCCGCTGCCGGACGTGTCGGTGACGATGTCGCCCCGCACGGTGTCGTGCTGGCTGCCGTCGCCGAGGGTGAGGCCGGCCGCGCCGAGGTGCACGAACGCGTCGTTGGTGAACTGGACGTTCTGGTCGAACGTCATGGACACGTTGCCGGGGATCTGCGTCCACGCGCCGAACGGGCACGTGCCCTTCGTGTACGTCGGCGGCGGCACGTGGCACAGGCCCTGGGACGCCGCGCCGGTCGGCCCGGTGACCTGGTAGTTGGCCTGGATCTCGGAGAAGCCGTCGCTGCTGCCCTGGCCGTGGAAGCTCGGGCCGAGCCAGGTGGCGTACGAGAACTGGATGCCGGTGAACACGATGTTGTGCACCGGGGCGCTCGCGGTTCCGTTGCCGTCCACCAGTTTCTCCAGCACCGGTGCCTCGACGTCGGCCGTGGCAATGCTTTCGCCGGCTTTCGGCACGTAGTAGACCTTGCTGTCACCCTGGTCGAGGAACCACTGGCCGGGCGTGCTCGCGCCGAGGAACTGGAACGCGTTCTCGACGCTGGTCGGCTGCTCGGTGATGGAGCTGCGGCCGACCAGGTTGTACGCCCGGCCGTCCGGGAACGAGCCGGCGCGGGTGGTCGAGTTGCTCCAGCACGGCTGGGCCATGGTGACGGCCGCACCGCTGAACGACGCCACCGGACAGCTCGGGTCGGTCCAGGCGCCGAGGCCGCCCTGGTAGTCGAACTCGAGTTGCGGACTGGCCCCGCTCGGGTTGCGCCACCCGGCCATGGTCGATCCGCCGCCGCTGTAACCGGTCGAGTCCTGGCCGGTCAGGCTCGCCGGCAGGGCACCGTGCGCGCGGGTGACGCGGGTGCCGTTGACGTAGAGCTGACGCGTCTGCAGGCCTTTCGGCGCCTGTGCCACCCAGATCGGGCTGCCGGGGCTCATCGGCGCCCAGCCGGTGAGCTGCGTCGAGCCGGCCAGCACGGGTCGTGCTCCGGTGTCCGCGGTCCAGACCACATTGTGGCCGTTGGTGCCGGAGTCGGCCGCGGTGAGGGTCAACGGGCTGGTCAGCCGGTAGAAGCCGTCCTGTAGCACGACATTGATGTCGCCACTCATGTTCTGGTTCATGGCGTCGACGAGTGACTGTGCTTTGTGGACGGTCTGGACCGGCGCCGCCGCGGTGCCCGGGTTGCTGTCGGAGCCGTTGGGGGAGACGAAGATGCTGGCCTGGGGCGCGGCCACGGCTGTATCCGGGCCGTGGGACGCGCTGAAACCAAGGGTCATCGCGGCGAGAGCCAGCGCGAACGCGAGTGGCGCCGAGCCCCTCGCCGCGAACCGGCCGATCGGCGAAGCAGACACGTGATTGTCCTTCCCGAGTGTCGGACGAGCGCTCGGTGGCCACCATACATCCGATGAATCAATCCAGAGAACCTTTACATTGGACTAGTCCAATTGGGCGACATGGAGGCGACATGGGTGCGCAGCGATGGTGGCGGAGGCTCTCGGGTGCTGGCGGTGTGGGGCTCGCGTTGGTCGGAGTGCTCGGAGGTATACCGGCGGCAGCCGCGCCGGCTGCGGTGTCGGTGGGCCGGCGGTCGCAGGCACCGCACCGGATGAATGCACGCACGGGTGGCCAACTGAAACGCCGATAGCGCTTTCATACGCATTTTTGGGGCGAATCTTTTCCTTCACAATTATGCGGGTCGACGTCGCCGTCAACGGCGGCGTCGACCATTTCTGGTTTTCTGCTCTCGGCAGCCCGCCACACCGACGAAGATCGATGAGGAACAGGCATGCATCCGAACAGACGCCAGTGGATCACGTTCCTGGCCACCGGACTGATCGTCACCCTGATCGCGGTCATGGCACCGCAGTTGTTCCACCACAACGCGGCCGCCGCGACCGGCGGTCCCGGCCCGACGACCGACGAGGCCGCGGCCGGCGCGGTGGCCGTCGGAAACAGCTACCCTGGGGGTTTACCGGCCCTGCTCAACCTGTTCGACACCGGTGAATGCGTCGGCGTCGTATCGCTGGCCACCGCGCCGCCGGCATGCCAGTCGATACTCAATCAAATCGCGCAGGCGGGCGCGGGCCAGTCATTTCCGGAGGTGCTTCCCGATTTGTCCGGCAACACCGACCAGACCGTCCCGCCAGACAACGGCACGGACCCGACCGACCAGATCACCCCGGATCTGCTCGCGGAACTGCAGGCCGACGGCGCACCGCCGGACCTGATCGCCGGCCTGAGCCAGAACCCGCCGGTCGTCCCACCCGCCTACAACACGCTGCCCGGCTACCAGGGCGGCCCGGCCGGCGGCGCCAGCGCGAACCTTGCGATCTCGCCGTCGACCACCGGCATCGCGCCGACGACACCGACGGACCCGACCAACACCCCGCCGCCCACAACGACAACACCCCCGTTGACCACCACAACCACGGTCACCATCCCGCCGTCCACAACCACGACAATCACTCCGCCCACAACCACCCTCCCCACAACGACAACGACAGACACGACGACAACCCCGATCAGCACGACAACCACCGTCGCGCCCCCACCACCGCCCCCGCCGCCGCTGCTCGTCGCGGTCGGCGACTCGGTCACGTCCGGACACGAGGCCCGGCCGGGCCGCCTGGTCTGGCGGACCACCTGTGACGACCCGGGCACCGGCGCCGCCGCACCGGGTTCGAGCTGGGCAGGCAACCTGCGCGCACTGCTCGCCGTGCCGTGGAACCGCTACTTCAACTTCGCGCACAGCGGCGCGTCGACCGGCGACGTCCTGGCCACCTTCCCGTACACCAACCCGTGCGGCGTGGTGTCGCAGCCGGTCCGCGCGCAGATCGCCGACGCGACAGCGGTTCTGGCCGCCAACCCGAGCCGGCCGGGCAACGCGAACGTCGCGGTCGCGACCGGCGGCGTCAACGACACCAACTGGACGGCCGTCCTCACCCAACTCGTGTCCCGGCGCGTCGGCGGCGCGGTCGCCGGGCTGTTCGGCGCGGCACCCGGCTGGGCGGTGGCCAACCCGGGCGCGTGCACGGACTGGACGTTCGGCAATCCGCGGGGCAACCCGGGCGCGCCGCCCGGTGCCGTACCACCCGCGTGGAACGGTGTCGCGGCGTCCGGCGGCATCGCGGCCCGCGCTGCGGCGATCTCGCTGAACCTGATCGGTGCCGAC
>DATBCR010000874.1:0-9709 GCA_036270375.1 Pseudonocardiaceae bacterium
CGCGAAGGAGACACGCTTCGGTGCCCCGGGGATCCCAGAACTGTTCGCAGTGGAGTTGGTCGCAGCAGTGGCCTGGGTCGCGCGGGAGACTGCCAAGATGCGTCCTTCCAGGGACTCTCTGTAGCTTGACGCCAGGCTGCGCGATAGCAGTCGGACGACCTAGCTGTCAAGGGTGTGGTGGCGCCCAAGATCCTAGCTCTACAAAGAGGGCAAGCGGAAAGAGGGCAGCGCAAATTAGCAGTCTAGCCATACGAACGGCGACTGTCCAGAGCGGGTCGAAAAGCCGGTCCGCTGTTCACGGACAGAGTGACCCCGGGAGAGCCCACAGTCAAGATGCCACGCCCCGATCACCCTGGCGGACGAGCGGCCGAGTGCCAGCGGTGACCATGCTGAGCTGGGGGAACACGCTCGGCGCAATCTCGGGCGTGCGGGACTGACCGCACTCACGGAGTGCCGACGATGTCCACGTGGCAGCGCAACACGTGACACAGATCTCACTGGTTTGATGTATCCGACTCTACCTGAGCATGCTCCCGAGCCACGTCAGCGGGTCAGTCGACCGGTTGTGGCGGCACGCCGGCCGGTGGCTCACCGACCGGTGGCGCACCGGGCGCCGGCAGCCCACCGGTGGTCGACATACCGCTCGGCCCAGGCACGCCGGCGGACCCCGGCATGCCGTACGGCGGGGGCGCGCCGTACTGCGGGGGCATCCCGTACGGCATCGGCAGGCCGTACGGCGGCGTCGGCGGGTCGGGCGGCTCGCGGCGTGCCGGCAGGCGGGTCGCGAACAGCAGCAGCGACGCGGCGGTCAACGCGGCCACCCCGGCGGCCAGTTGCAGCCAGAACGCGGGACCGAACGACGTGCTGTGCACACCGCCCGGCACGGCCGTGTCGAACTGCAGGTCGTTGACCACCGACATCTCGGTGGTCAGCACCGCCCCGAACAGCAGCGCGGCGGCGGCCGCACCCAGCGGCCTCGCGGGTGCCGGCCGCCCGCCCTTGCCGAGCAGCAACAGCACGCCGGCCAGGATCGCCAGCGCACCGCCGACGGCCAGCGCGACGCCGAAGAACTGGGTCATGTCGAGGTTGCCCGAGCCGTTGCGCGTCAGATTGTCGACGACCCGGTAGTACCACGGGCTGGTCGTGATCGTGCTTTCCACGGCACCGGGCTGGGAGCCGCCCGGCTGGCCGACATTGATCGCCCGGTCCAGGTTCGTGAACGAGCCGCCGACCGCAAGGCCCGCCGCCGCGATCAGCAGCAGCCCGGACACCACGTCCACGCCGAGCCGGCCGGGTGCCGGCTGCCGTGGCGGGCCGAAGGACGGCACGGCCGGCGGGTAGGGCGGAACGGGTTGCCGACTCGGGAAACCGGGGTTGGCCACGGTCTGCATATTCCCACGATCACACCCGGTTATGCAGCCCAGTCACCCCGAACCGGGCGGTCCCACTCGGATGCCGTATCAGGACTAGCAGCCCGGGGTCGTGTTGGCGCCGTTGAACGTGTCGATGTTGCTGATCTTCCACTTTCCGCCCTGTTTGACGGCGTTGACGGCGATCATCGACTGTGACGTGCTGGTCTGGTTCGTGGACGCCCTGGTGTCGGTCTGCTGGACGAGCAGCAGCACGCGGGCGGCCGCGCCCTGGAGCATTTCCACGCCTTTGGCCTGCACCGTGGTGGTCAGGACCAGCTTCTGGCTCGGCGCCTGCTGCTGCACCACCTTGTAGAGCAGGTTGTACTGGCACAGGGCGCTGCCGGTGAGCACCTGCTGCACGGCGTCCTGGGTCTTCTTCATGTTGGTGTAGTTGTACGAGAAGACCTGGTTCACGGCGCTGACCACCTGGCCGCTGACCTCGGACGTGCCGGCCGCGTCGACGAGGGCCGTGTTCTGCACGGTGCCACGGGCGTGGTTCCACTGCACGGCGAAGAAGCTGGCCAGACCGCCGATCAGCACAGCGGCCACGGCAAGCGCGATCGGCAGGACGAGCGTCCGCCTCGGTCGGCTGTCGGTGGCCTCGATCGGTGCCAGCGACTCGGTGAACGCGGGGAACTCGGTGGTCTCCGGTTCGGCCTTGGCGCGTGCGCGGCGGGGTTTCGTGGGCTCGTCCGGCTCGGTCCAGGTCGCCGTGGACCACTCGTGCCTCGGTTTCGGCTTGCCGGACGGCTTCGGCTTCCGCGACGCCTGTGTCACCGGCTCGGCCGGGATAACCGGGATCACGTCGGTGACCTCGGCCGGCGTCGGTTCGGCGGCCGCCGGTTCCGCCGATGCTGGGGCCTCCGGGTGGCGCAGGCCGGCGACCTTGGGGCGGCGGACCGGGGTCGGCGCGGGGATGGGGCGGCGGCGGGGCGTGGGTGGCATGCTCTGGTGTCCTCTCCCGCTCACTTGCCCGACGGCGTGGACGACTGCGGCAGCCCGCTGAGCTTCCACCCGGAGCCGGTGTCGGTCAGGTTCCACTGCAGGGGCACCAGTTTCGTGGTCGGCTTCGTGCCGGCCGCGGACACCGTGACCTGCATGTAGACGATCGCCTGGGCCTTGGCCCCCACACCGTCCCCGTCGAGTTCGGTGATGACGCCGTCGAGCACCTTGCCGACGGTCACCGACTTGGCCTGCTGCGCCTGCTTGGTGAACGTGCTGACCAGGTTGCCGCTGGTGAGCTGCGTGTAGAGATCGCCGGTGGTGGAGGCCTTCCAGCGGTCAAGCCCCTGCTGCACGTTGTGGTAGTCGAGGGTGGTCAGGTTGATCGAGCCCTGCTCGGCCGCCTGCAGCGCCTTGTCCCGCGCCTGCGCGAGGGCGGCGGACTTGTCCTTCGCCGCGGTGAGCCACAGCACGCCGAACACCGCGGCGGCCGCCACCGCGATCGCCAGGAGCACGATTCCGGCCACCAGCAGGCCGCGTGATCGATCGGACGCCACCGTGCCACCGGCTACATCGCCGTCGGTCGCGTCGCCGTTCGTGCTGTCGCTGACGGCGTCGTCGCCCTTCGCCGTGTCGCCGGTCGCCTGGTCGCCGTCGGCCACGTCGACGGTCGCCGTCGAGTCGGGTTCCGTGCTCATTCGGGCTCCCATGTCCTCTCGCCTACCCGAGGCCCAGCAGCTGGGCGAGCGTCACCGGGGCCAGCGTGGTGCCGGTCAGCACCGGCTGGCCGCCGGTCGAGCCGCCGCCGGTGGTGGGCGGGGTGGTCGTACCGCCACCCGAACCGCCGCCGGTGGCCGGTGCGGGTGGGCTGCCGCCGAACGGGGCGTTCTGCGCACCGCGCACATCGACCCCGCTGGCCGGCGGAAGGGCACAATACGCGCCCGTGTTCAGTTTCGCCGGGCTGGTGTCGTTCGCCGGGCGGTGCTGGGTGCCCTGGTAGCCCTGCACGCACGGTGGCGGGTCGAACAGGTTGATCGCCAGGCCGAGCCGTGCCGAGCCGTCCGGGGCCACCACCGTGCCGGCGGCACCCGCCAGCTCCGGATACGCCACGAACGCCATCTCCAGCCCGGACTCTCGGGTCACGAGGATGTTCGCGGTGGTCAACAGGTTCGCCAGCAGCGAGCCGAGTTGCGGGCCGGTCTCGGTCAGCAGCCCGGTGACCTGGGTGGCGGCCGGCGGCACGTTCGCGATCAGGTTGCGGATCGCCGGGTCGGACGTCTTGAGCTGCGCCGCCACCTGCAGCAGCGAGTTGCTGAACGCCTCGATCGAGCCGGCCTGGACGTTCTGCGTGTCCAGCACGGTTTGGCCGGTGTCCAGCAGCTGCGTCGTCTGCGGGAGCTGTGCCTGCGCGGTCTTCGTGAAGTCGGACACCGAGTCCAGCAGCTTCTGCAGGTTCGGGCCGGTGCCGTTGAATCCGGCGTCCAGCTCGTTCACCACCGTCCGCAGCGAGTCCGTCGGCACGGAGGCGGCCAGCCGGTCCAGGTTGGCCAACAGCAGTTGCGTCGACAGCGGCACCCGGGTCCGGTCCCGGCTGATCACCGAGCCGTCGGCGAGGTAGGGAGCGGCGTCGGTGCTGGGCACGAGGTCGACGTACTGCTCGCCGACGGCGGACCGGTCGGCCACGGCGGCCTGCAGGTTCGACGGGATCTTCGGTGCGCTGGCATCGATGTGCAGGGCCACCTCCAGGCCGTCCGCGGTCAGGTGCATCCCGGTCACCTTGCCGACCGTGACACCCCGGTACGTGACCTCGGCGTTCGGGAAGATGCCGCCGCCATCAGCCAGTTCGAGCTTGACGCTGTAGCCGGGCTGGGCGATGGAGCTGCCGATACCCGCGTACCGCAGGCCGGCGTACACGACCGCGGCGACGCCGATCACCGCGAACACGATGAGCTGGATGACGATCTTGCGGGTGATCATCAGTGACCGCCTCCCAGCAGCGTGCCGAGAAGGCCGCCGAGCCCGCCGCCCGAGCCGGGCCCACCCGACGTCGGGTCCGGCAGTGGCAGCGGTGGCGGCTGGTTGGTCGGCGTGCCGGTGGTGCCGCCGGTCAGGCCCTGTAGCGGCGGAATGAGACCGGACAACGGGTTCTGGCGGGATCGGCCGAGGTTGGTCAGCACGTCGGAGAGGTTCAGGTTGATGGTGGCGAACAGGTTCGCGTAGTCGCCCCGGATGCCGTTGACCGCGTAGTCGGTGAACGGGAACGTGAGCAGGATCTGCAGCGCGTTGGGCAGGCTAGACCCGGCGTTGGAGAGCTGCTGCAGGGTCGGTGTGAGCGCCTTGAGGTCGGCGACCAGGTCGGCCTGGCTCTTGTGCACCGTGTCCACCGCGATGCTGGAGAGCTGGCTGAGCGACTGCAACATCGCGACGAGCTGGTCGCGCTGGCTGTTGAGCACCGAGAGGCCGGGGCCGAGGTTGGTGAGCACGCCCGCGATCTGGTCGGTCTGCGTGGACAGCGTCGCGGAGAGCCGGTTCACGCCGTCCAGTGCCTGCGTGATGTCGGCGGAGTGCGCGTTCAGCCCGGCCATCAGGGTGTCCACATTGGACAGCAGTGCGCGGATGGCCGGCTCGTTGCCGGTGGTGGCGCTGTTCAGCTCCTTGGCGATGGTCTGGATCTGTTGCACCCCACCGCCGTTGAGCAGCATCGACAGCGCGCCGAACACCTCCTCCACCTCGGTGTTCCGATTGGTGTGCGACAGCGGGATGGTGGCGCCGTTGGTCAGCGTGCCGGCGCCGTTCGCGGGCGCGACGAGTTCGACGTACTTCTCGCCGAGCAGGCTGGACTGGCGCAGGTTCGCGCTGGCGTCGGCGGGCAGCTTGACGTCGCCGTTCACGGTCAGGGTGACGTCGGCGGTCCAATTCGCCTTGTTCAGCGAGATCGAATCGACCTTGCCGACCGCCACGTCATTGACCTTCACCGCGGACTGCGGCACCAGGTCGAGCACGTCGGCGAACTCGGCGTGCACGGTGTACGGGTGGCTGCCAAGGTCTGCGCCGCCGGGCAGTGGCAGCGAGTAGGCGCCCTGGAAGTTCTGGCAGCCGGCGAGCAGTCCGCCGACCAACACGGTGGCGACCGCCGCGAAGTGCCGAGAGCGTGCGTTCACTGGCCACCACCCGATGTCGACGAGCCGAAGACGACGCCGGCGAGCGGCAGTGGCAGCGGTGGCAGTTTGCCCTGCTGCAACGCTGCGAGCACCTGGGCCGCGGACGGCAGCGGCAGCGCCCCCTGCAGGACCGGCGCGATCTGGTTGCACGCGTCCGCGAGCACCTGCGGCAGGTTCGCGGGCGTGCCCTGCCGCAACAGGTGGCAGACCTCGACGATCGGCGGGTTGGCCAGGTCGTTGAGATCGGCGCGGGCGTCGAGCGAACCGGACGAAGCGTTGTATGAGTTGACGATGTCGTCCAGCGCGAGCGGCGCGGTGTCCAGCACCTCGGCCAGCGACGACCGCTCGTTCACCAGCACCTTGGTCACCTGGGCCAGGTTGTCCACATTGGACTTGATGGCCGCGCGGTTGTTCTGGATGAAGCCCTGCACCTGGCCGAGCGACGTGCCGAGCGCGGTGACCGCGTCGGCGAGCTGGCTGCGTTGTCCCGCCAGGAATCCACTCACGTCGGCCAGCTGGCTGGTGAACTGCCGGACGGTGGCGTCGCTGTTCGCGAGGGCCTGGGTGAACTGCGACAGGTTGTCCACGGTGGCGAACAGGTTGTCCTTGTTGCTGTCCAGCGTGGTCGCGACCGAAGCCAGCTGGTTGATCGTGTCGTGCAGGTTCTGGCCGTTGCCGCTGAGGTTCGCGGCCAGCGTGTTGAGCAGGTCGGACAGGCTGCCGTTGGCGTTGGCGCCGTTCGGGCCCAGCGACGTGGAGACCTTGTCCAGGCTGCCGTAGAGCTGGTCCAGCTCAACCGGGGTCGCCGTGCGGCCGATCGGGATCACGCCGTTGTCGCCCATCTGCGGGCCGCCGGTGTAGACCGGCGCGAGCTGCACGTACCGGTCGCTGACCACGGACGGCGCGACCACGACGGCCTGCGCGGTGGCCGGAATCCGCACGCCGCGGTCCACCGACATGTCCACCCGGACCTGCGTGCCCGCCGGCGTGACCGAGTCGATCGTGCCGATCTTCACGCCGAGCACCCGCACGTCCGAACCGGCGTAGACGCCGATCGCCTGGTCGAAGTACGCGCTGATCCGGCGGGTGTTCGCACTCTCGAAGATCCACCAGACGACCGCGGCGACGACGAGCGCAAGCACGCACGCGATCGCGACGCCCCGCGCGAGGTCCCGATTCGCCCTGGTAGCAAAGGTCACTGCAAACACCCCATCTGGTTGATCGGTCCGATGGAGGGCGGCAGCAGGCCGCAGATGTAGTTGTCGAACCAGCGCCCGTTGCCGACGGTGTTCGCGAACAGCCGGGCGAACGGCGCGAGCATCTCGATGCCGTTGGCGAGGCTGGCCTGGTTGGCCTGCAACAGACCGGTGAACTGGTTGAGCTGGGCAAGCACCGGGCCGAGCTGTTTGGTGTTGTCGTTGACCAGCCCGGACAGCTGCGCGGACAGGCTCTTGGTGCCGGACAGCAGGGTCGCGATGGCCTGCTCGCGCTGTTGCAGCATGCCGAGCAGCAACGTGCCGTCCGCCAGCAGCTTCTGTACCTGTTGGTCCCGGCTGGCCAGCGTCTGGCTGATCTGGCCGGTGTTGGACAGCAGGTGCGCGAGCTGCGCGTCCCGGGACGAGATCGTCTTCGACAGCGCGGACAGCCCGCTCAGCGCGCTGCGCACGTCGGCAGGGGTGTTCGAGAACGTCTCGGACAGCACCTCGAAGCTCTGCGAGAGCTGGTCGGTGTTGACCTGGCCGACAGTCCGGGACAGGCCGCTGAACGCGTCCAGCACGTCGTACGGCGATGTGGTGCGTGCGGTCGGGATCGCCGTGTTCGGGTCGAGTGCAGAGGAACCCTGTGGGTCGACGGAAAGGTACTTGGCGCCGAGCAGGGTCTTGATCTTGATGTCCGCCGTGCTCTGGTTGCCCACCCAGGCGTTCTTGACCTGGAACGACACCTTCACGTGGTCGTTCTCCAGCCCGATGTCGGTCACCTTGCCGACCTTCACGCCGGCGATCCGCACGTCGTCGCCGGTCTGCAGGCCGGCGTCCTCGGTGAAGTCGGCCGAGTACGTCGTGCCGCCGCCGATGATCGGCAGGTTGTCCGAGAAGAAGGCGGCCAGCAGCACCAGGACCAGCACCGAGATGCTGATGATCCCGATGGCGTACGGATTGCGTTCCCGGAACGGCTTCACGGCTGGCACCTCGCCTGGGTGACCGGCAGCAGCGGCAGCGTCACCGGCGGGATGAGCGGCGGCAGGCCGACCGTGCCGCCCGCCTGGCACAGGAAGAAGTTGAACCACGAGCCGTAACTGGCGGTCGGGATGATCTTGGTGAGTTTCGTCGGCAGGAACTGGATGAAGTGCCGCACCACGTCCTGGCTGTCGTTGAGGTTCTTCGACAGCGTGCCCAGCCCGGCGATGTCCGCCGCCAGCGGTGCCCGGCCCTGGTCGAGCAGGCCGGCGGTGGTGGTGGCGAGCGTGCCGAGGGAGCCGATCGCGTCGCTGATCGGCTGACGGTCGGCGGCGAGACCCGTGACCAGCTGCTGGGTGGTGCTGACCAAGTCCGCGAGCTGGCTGCCGTGCGCGTTGACCGTGTCCAGCACGGTGTTCAGGTTGTCGATGACCTGGCCGATCACCTTGTCCTTGTTGGCGATCGTGGACGTGAGCTGCGCGGTGCTTGCCAGCAGCGAGTCGATCGTGCCGCCCTCGCCCTGGAAGACCTGGATGATCTCGTAGGAGAGTTGGTTCACGTCGTCCGGCGAGAGCGCTTGGAACAGCGGCTTGAAGCCGTTGAACAGCTCGGTCAGGTCCAGCGCGGGCTGGGTGTGGCTCAGCGGGATGCTGCCACCCGGTGCCAGCACCGCGTTCGGGTCGCCGGGGCCTTGCACGAGGGAGATGTAGCGCTGGCCGACCAGGTTGCGGTACTTGATCACGGCCGTCACGCTCGCCGGCAGTGTGACGTCGCCTTCGACCTGGAAGGTGACCTCGGCCTGGCGGCGGTCCACGATGCTGATCGACTCGACCTGGCCGACCTTCACGCCGGCGATTCGCACGTCGTCCCCCGTGTTCAGGGAGGTCACGTCGGTGAACCGGGCCGAGTAGCTGTCGGTCGAGCCGAAGTTCGCGTTCACGATGGTGAACCCGAGCACGGCGGTCGCGGCGACCGTGATCACCACGAAGATGATCAGCTTGGTCAGCGGTCCGGCGAGTCCTCTCACTTGATCGTCACCTCCGTACCCCGGAACAGCGGGCCGATCAGTTCACTCGACCAGCTCGGGAAGTCCTGCGGCTGGATACCGATGCCAGGGCCGACCAGCTCGGCGAGGAAGCCCTGCTCGACGGCCGAGTTCGGCAGGCCGAGCCCGTTGCTGCCGGCCGAGTTGGGTGTCGTGTTGCCGAGCACGGACTGTGCGTTGGCCGGCGGCAGGATGCCGTCGTTGGTGGTTCTCGCGGCCGGTGGGTGCGTCGAGCCGTCCGCCATCGGGCCGTCGGGGGCGTACTGCGGGAACGGGTTCGGCGCCGGGTGCAGGTCGTAGCAGCGTGGGCCGCGGTTGTCCTGGTAGGTGGGCGCGTCCTGGCTTGGCACGTACTTGCCGCGGTTGATGGTGATCTCCAGCGTCGCGTGTAGGCCCGGTTGGTTGGTGCCCTTGCCGAATCCCTTGTCCACCACCGGAACCAGCGCGGCCATCTGCTTCAGGAAGCACGGGTACTCGGGTGAGTAGCGGGCAAGCACGTCCAGGGTGGGCAGGCTGTTCTTGGACACCTGGATCAGGTTGTTTCCGTTGGCCTGCAAGAAGTTGTCCAGGTTGTTCGACGCCGTGCTCAGCGTGGCGTAGAGGTTGCTAAGGTTGCTCTGCTGGTTCACCACGGTCTGTGCGGTGACCGTCAGGTCGTTCAGCGCGTTGATCATGTTTGGCGCTGCCTGGTTGTAGGTGTCCGACGTCGTCGTCAGTGCGGTCAGGTCGTGTTCAAGGGTGGGCAGTTGCGGGTTGAGCTGACCGACGTACTGGCCGAGCTGTGACAGCGTCTGGCCGAGCTGGGTACCACGGCCCTGCAGCGCGGTGGCGATAGCAGTCAGCGTGACGGACAGCTTCTGCGGCTGAACCGCTTGCAGCACCGGCATCAGGTCGTCCAGCACGCGTTCGACCTCGACGCCGCTGGTCGTGCGGTCCTGCGCGATCACGTCACCGGCCGCGATGTGCTGCGCT
>DATBCR010000875.1:0-9671 GCA_036270375.1 Pseudonocardiaceae bacterium
GGTCGATCGCGCGGGAGCAGCGGGCGCAGATTGAGGATGATCTGAAGTCGGGGCGGTTACCGGCGATGGTGGCGACGTCGTCGCTGGAGCTGGGCATCGACATGGGCGCGGTGGATCTGGTGGTGCAGGTCGAGGCGCCGCCGACGGTGGCGTCCGGGCTGCAGCGGGTCGGCCGGGCCGGGCACCAGGTGGGCGCGGTGTCCAAGGGTGTGGTGTTCCCGAAGTTCCGTGGTGACCTGGTGTCGTGCGCGGTGGTCGCCGAGCGGATGGCATCGGGCTCGATCGAGGCGTTGCGCTATCCGCGTAATCCGCTCGATGTGCTCGCGCAGCAGATCGTGGCGATGGTGGCCGACCAGGTGTGGACGGTGACCGAGCTGGCGAACCTGGTGCGCGGGGCCGCGCCGTTCGCCGCGCTGCCGGACTCGGCGCTGGACGCGGTGCTGGACATGCTGGCCGGCCGCTACCCGAGCGAGGAGTTCGGCGAGCTGCGGCCCCGGATCACGTGGGACCGGATCACCGGCGAGCTGCGCGGCCGGCCGGGGGCGCAGCGCCTTGCGGTCACGTCCGGCGGCACGATCCCGGACCGTGGCCTGTTCACCGTGATGACCCCGCCGGACGAGCGTGGCCATGGCTCCCGGGTGGGTGAGCTGGACGAGGAGATGGTCTACGAGTCCAGGGTCGGCGACGTGTTCCTGCTCGGCACGTCGTCCTGGCGGGTGGAGGACATCACCCACGATCGGGTGATCGTGACGCCGGCCCCGGGCCAGGCGGCGCGGATGCCGTTCTGGAAGGGCGACGCCGCCGGGCGGCCGCTGGAACTGGGCCGCGCGTTGGGAAAGTTCGTCCGTGAGCTGGGTTCGGCGACCGAGCCGGCGGCACGGGAGCGGGCCGCCGCGGCCGGGCTGGACCAGTGGGCGACCGACAACCTACTGACCTATCTGAGTGAACAGCGCGAAGCCACCGGCCGGGTGCCGGACGACCGGACGATCGTGGTCGAGCGGTTCCGCGACGAACTCGGCGACTGGCGGCTCGTCGTGCACTCCCCCTTCGGCGCGCAGGTGAACGGGCCGTGGGCGCTGGCGATCGCGGCCCGGCTGCGGGAGAGCCGGGGGCTGGACGCGCAGGTCGCGCACTCCGACGACGGCATCGTGGTCCGGCTGCCGGACTCGCTGGACGATCTCGGCGGCGACTCACGAGCGCCGACGGCGGCCGAGGTGCTGCTCGAACCGGAGGAGGTCGAGCAGATCGTGGTGGCCGAGGTGGGCGGCTCGGCGCTGTTCGCGTCCCGGTTCCGGGAGTGCGCGGCGCGCTCGCTGCTGCTGCCGCGCCGTGACCCCCGCCGGCGTACCCCGTTGTGGCAGCAGCGGCAGCGGTCCGCCCAGCTGCTGTCGGTCGCCTCGCAGTACGAGCGGTTTCCCGTTGTCCTGGAAGCGATGCGGGAGTGCCTGCAGGACGTCTACGACGTGCCGGGGCTGCGCGAGCTGATGTCGGACGTACGGGCGCGCAAGGTGAAGGTCGTCGAGGTGGAGACGCCGGCCGCGTCGCCGTTCGCGCGCAGCCTGCTGTTCGGCTACGTCGCGATGTTCCTGTACGGCGCGGACACCCCGCTTGCCGAGCGGCGGGCGGCGGCACTGTCGCTGGATTCCGCGCTGCTGGCCGAACTGCTCGGCGCGGAGGCGATCCGCGAACTGCTCGACCCGGCGGTACTGGCCGATGTCGAGGCCGAGTTGCAGCGGCTGGCCGACGGGCGGCGGGCCAAGGACATGGAGGGCGCGGCCGATCTGCTGCGTTTCCTCGGCGACTTGACCGAGACCGAGGCCGCCGCACGCGGGGTCGAGCCGGCGTGGCTGACCGAATTGGCGGCCCAGCGGCGGGCCATCCGGGTGCGGGTCGCGGGTGAGGACCGGTGGATCGCGGTCGAGGACGCGGGGCGGCTGCGGGACGCGCTGGGCACCGCGCTGCCGGTCGGGCTGCCGGACGCGTTCGTGGAACCGGTCGCCGATCCGCTCGGTGACCTGCTGACCCGGTATGCCCGCTGCCGTGGCCCGTTCACCGCGGCACAGGCGGCGGAACGGTTCGGTATCGGCGTCGCCGTGGTAACCGGGGTGCTGGAGCGGATGAGCGGCGCGGGGCGGCTGGTGCGCGGCGAGTTGCGACCCAACCCGGCGGAACTACCCGGTCCTGGCGGCATGGAGTACTGCGACTCCGCGGTGCTGCGCCGGTTGCGGCGGGCGTCGCTGGCCCGGCTGCGGGCCGAGGTCGAGCCGGTGGAGCGGGCCGCGCTCGGCCGGTTCCTGCCTTCGTGGCACGGGATCGCGACCAAACCGACATCGTCGGACCGGCGGTCCACGCGGCTGTTCGCGGCGCCGAGCCCGGACGACGTGTTGAACGTCGTCGAGCAGTTGGCGGGGGCGCCGCTGCCGGCGAGTGCGGTGGAGTCGCTGATCCTGCCCGCCCGGCTGCCCGGCTACTCCGCCGCGCTGCTTGACGAGCTGACCGCCGCCGGCGAGGTGACCTGGACCGGCTGCGGCGCACTGTCCGGCGGTGACGGCTGGGTCGCGCTGGCGCCGACGGACGTGGCGGAACTGTTACTGCCGGACGTGGAATCCGTGCCGGAAGGTCAGCCCTACACGGCGATCACGGCGGCGCTGGCGGGTGGCGCGCTGTTCTTCCGGCAGCTGGCCGACCGGGCCGGGGCGAGCCTGGTCGCGGACGGCGAACCGGCGCCGACGGACCAGACGTTGGTCGCCGCGCTGTGGGAACTGGTGTGGGCCGGGCTGGTCACCAACGACACGCTCGCGCCGCTGCGCGCCGTCGTGGCGGGTCGCGGTGCGACCCACAAGCCACGCCGGTCGACGCCACGCGGCCGGTACGCCCGGCTGCGCTCGCAGGCAGCGGGTTCGGCCCGCATGCGCGGGACCCCCCAACCGCCCACGGTGGCCGGCCGGTGGTCGCTGGTGATGGACAGGGCGACCGATCCGACCCGGCGGGCGCACGCGCGGGCCGAGGCCTTCCTGGAACGGCACGGCGTGCTGACCAGGGGCGCGCTGGACACCGAGCGGGTGACCGGCGGTTTCAGCGCGGTGTACCGGGTGCTGCGGGCGATGGAGGAGTCCGGTCAGGTCGTGCGCGGCTACGTGGTGGAAGGCCTTGGCGCGGCACAGTTCGCGGCGCACGGCGCGGTGGACCGGCTGCGCGCCGCCTCCCAGCCGGCCGGCCCGGACCCGGGACAGCCCCTGCCGGTCGTGGTGCTGGCCGCCGCCGACCCGGCCCAGGCCTACGGTGCCGCGCTGGACTGGCCGGCCGCGATCGGCGAAACAAAGCACCGGCCGGGCCGCAAAGCGGGTGCGTTGGTGGTTCTGGTGGACGGCCGGCCCGCGCTGTATGTGGAACGGGGCGGCCGATCACTGCTGTCGTTCACCGAGGACGAGTCGGTGTTGCGCGCGGGTGCCGCCGCGCTGGCCGGCGCGGTGCATGACGGTTGGTTGGGTGAACTGGCCGTACAACGGGCCGACGGGGCCGCCGCGCTTACCTCGGGACTGGCGGAAGTGTTGCGGGAAGCCGGTTTCCGGGCCACCCCGAAAGGCCTTCGGTTGCGCGCGTAGGGAACCGCGGCGCGCACGGATCATCCCGAACATCGGCCGATCAATCCAACACAGTCAAACAATGCGAAATGCATCGTCCATTCGACTGACCGGCGGACGCTTTCCATGTCATCGAAGTCGGCGATCTGGTATTTCGACGGTAACGGACCGACTATGATGAACATGCCTTCACACAAGGCACTGGGGGTCAGCCGAACTGGGCGGGGGCCATGCGCTGTGAAACCGACTCACGAGGTCGATGTACCAGGGACCGCCACGCCCGCACTGCTGCAACGGGTACTCAACTGCCTGCCCGTTGACAGGAGGGCCGGGCCGTCGTGACCACCTTCCCGGGTTCAGGTCACGACGGTCCGGTGCTGCCTCCTGATGTTCGCACACCTCGGTGGCGCGGTATACGAATACCGACCGGGTGGCCTACGCGCAACTAGGGCTTTCGTGCTACCTAGCCGGCCGGCCGCCGGTCCACGACGTGCCGGTGGTCCGCGCCGCGTCGGCGATACGCCGCACGTGGGTTTTCGACATCGGGCAACTCCTCGTACCGGGTGGAGACGGGCTCATGATCGGGTTCGGATCGCGAGCGGATCCGGCGCACGCGCACGGTGTGCCGGAAGGGTGGTCATGTCGTTGGGTCCATTCAGCTCGCCGCGACGTCGGTGCCGGCCAGCCGTGCGCGTACCTGACCGGCCCTTGCCGGGTCCACCTGCTCGAACAGCGCGAGCGCGTGCTGCCAGGAATCCCGTGCCAGTGCGCCCGCTCCGTCGCCCGCCAGCGCCAGCCCCAGGTTGTCCAGACCACCGGCCTCGCCGCTGCGGTCACCGAGTTCCCGGAACATCAGCACGGCCCGCAGGTGGCAGTCCACGGCCGCGTCGTAGTCGGCGAGCACCTGGTACGCGCTGCCGAGGCTGTCCAGCGTCTGTGCCTGCCCGAGCAGGTCGCCCACCTCGGACAGCACGCCCAGCGCCCGCTGGTAGTAGCTGATCGCGTCGCTGAGCCGGCCGAGCGACTGGCACGCGCTGCCGAGGTTGTTCAGCGCCTGGCCCTCACCGCACTTGTCGCCGGCCTGCCGGAACAGCATGATCGCCCGGTCGTGGTGCGCGACCGCGGTGTTGAACTCGCCCCGGCTGCGGTGCAGCGACCCTAGGTTGTTGGACACGGCGGCCAGCCCCCACGTGTCACCGACCTCCTTGCGCAGTGCCAATGCCTGGCACAGCAGGGTGTGCGCCTGCTCGGCCCGGCCCACGTTCGCCTTGGCGATACCGAGGTTGTTGAGCACGATGGCCTGGCCGTGCCGGTCGCCGAGCGCACGGGAGGACGCCAGCGCGACCTGGTGGGTGTTGATCAGATCGGTCCAGTGGTTGCGCAGCGACAGGAATCCCCACAGCGTGGTGGGCAGCCGCCACGCCAGGTCGTGCATGCCGCGCTGCGCTGCGTCGTGCGTGAGCCGGACGATGGTCGGGCGTTCCGCCTCGCACCAGGCCATCGCGCCCGCGTGGTCGGCGAACTCAAGCGGGGTCACCTCGGGCGCGGCCTCAAGCGCCTGCCTGCGGCGCTGTGGCAGCAGCACCGCCTCGGCGGCCTCCGCGGTGTGCAGGTACCAGGTGATCAGGCGGCGCAGCGCGGCATCGGTGTCCGCATCGGAATCCTCGGTGCGGACCCGTTCCGCGGCATACAGCCGGACCAGTTCGTGCAGGCGGTAGCCGTCCCGGCCGCTCTCCTCGACGAGGTGCACGGCCGCGAGGGAGTCCAGGAGCCTTCTGGTGATCACGGGGCTGGCACCGACGATCGCCGCGGTCGCCGGCACGCTCGGCTCCAGCCCGGGATACAGGCTCAGCAGCCGGAACGCCCGCGCGGCCGGGTCCGGCAGTGCCCGGTAGGACCAGGAGAACACACCGCGCACGGCGGTCGCCTCGTCGCCGGTCATGGACAGCGCGTCCAGCCGGTCGCTCTCCGAGCGCAGTTCGGCGACCAGGTCGGCCAGCGGCCGGTCGGGCCGGCCGGCCGCGCGGTCGGCCACGATCCGCAACGCGAGCGGCAGGTTGGCGCACCGGGAAACGAGTTCGGCCGCCGCCCTCGGCTCCGCCGTCACCCGCAGCCCGCCGACGATGCCGCCGATCAGCGCCAAGGCCTCGTTGTCAGCGAGCCCGGACAGGCACAGCCGGCGCGCGCCGTGCCGCACGACCAGCCCGGACAGCCGGGCGCGGCTGGTCACCAGCACGACACAACCGGCCGAACCGGGCAGCAGCGGTTCGACCTGTTCGGCGTCACTCGCGTCGTCGAGCAGCAACAACATCCGACGGCCGTCCATGACACTGCGGAACAACGCCGAACGGGCGCCGGTGTCCGGCGGAATGGCATCCGGTGCGACACCGAGTGCGCGCAGGAATCCGCCCAGCACGTCGGACGGGTTCGCCGATACGCCGGTCGGGTGATAGCCGCGCAGATCCGTGAACAACGCACCATCGGGGAACCGGGACCGCAGTTTGTGTGCCCAATGCAGGGCGAGCGCGGTTTTACCGATCCCGCCGAGGCCCTCGATCAGCGCGATCAGCATCCCGCCCGGCGTGCGGCCGGCGAGCATCGCGTCGAGTTGCCCGATTTCGAAGTCACGGCCGGCGAAATCCGCGACCGCGGCCGGCAGCTGGGCCGGGCGGTGCGGCGGTTCGCGGCGCGGCGGCACCCGGCTGGCACGCGGACCTGTCGGCGCCGCAGGGGAACCCGGCGTCGCGATCAGCAGCCGCAGCAGGCTGCCCTCCGCGCCCAACGCCTTGTCACAGCCGCGGGCGAGTTGCGCCGTCGGCGGCTTGTCGCCCGTTTCGACCTTGCTCAGGTATCCCTTGCTGTAATGCACGAGGACCGAAAGATCGGCGAGGGAAAGCCCCCGTTCGGTACGCAGGGTCCGCAGGTGTTCCCCGAAGGTCGGGGACGATACGCCGGGTTTGCCGACGGCCTGCGATTCGTCCACCTGACCCGGCCTCCCCTTTCTTGCAAGACTGGCCCCCGACCCGGGAGTACCCCTTGAAACCCCGGTGAACGCTCGATCACCGTACCCATACGGTAGCGGACCCGAAGGGGCCAAACAGAGCAACGGAGACCGTGAATACCGCACCTACCTGCAGGTTTGTATCCAACCGATTGCTGTGTGCTACCGATAGACGGGCGAACCGGTCACTCGGCGCGGCCGGCGTCCGTTTCCCGTTTCCCATTCCGGCACGGGCGACGGGCAACACCTCGACCTGTGCCTACCAGCGGCCAAGGCTGCCTAGGGGGATCGAGAAGACGGCGGGACGGAGGGGATCCGGTATGCAGCAGCGCAGTGCGCAGACAATCGAACCACGAGGGCTCAGTGGTCCGGTCGGGGTCGGGGGCGACACCGAGCGCGGTTACACGGTTGAGGAACTGTCGCGGAAGGTCGGCATGTCGCCGAGGAACATCCGCGCGCACCAGGCCCGCAAACTGCTGCCGCCGCCGGTCCGGCGTGGCCGCGTCGCCTACTACGACGAGTCGCACGTCCGCCGGTTGGAGACCATCAAGGGCTTGCAGCGCCAGGGTTTCAACCTGGTGTCGATCGAGGCGATGCTGGGCACGCACCGCAGTGACCGGGGTGGCACGACGCTGGAACTGCTGATCGGCCGGGTGGAGTCGGACCATCCCGCACTGTTGTACGCGCTGACCAGACATGGGGTGGTCGGCCGCACCGATGACGGCGTCGTGCGGGTCGTTCGGCCGCGGGCGCTGCTCAGCGCGCTTGATCTGCACCGGATCGGCCTGAGCCCGATCGCCGCGCTGCGGTTGCTCAGCGAACTGCTGGACAGCACCCAGTGCACGGCGCAGCACCTGGTCGAGGCGGCCGGTGCCCGGTTGCTCGCGCTGCGGCCCGGTGCGGCCGACAGCCCCCGCCGCGCCAGCGACGCTCTGGACGCGGACGCCGCGGCGCTCACGCAGGGTCTGGTCAACGTGCTGTCCGAGGTGTTGCGGATCTCGGTGGAGAACCGGGCACGGACCCGCGTGCCACAGTTGCTCGCCGACGGCGACACCGTCGATTTCGACTTCGACGACGACACCGCCGACCGCGAGGTCACTGCCGCCTGCTGAGATCGCCACCAGGGGATCCGGTCGCACAGCGCGGGCAGCCGGACGGTGGCCAGGCCGGGGGCATGCCGACAGGCTCGCCCCCGGCCAGCAGGCTTTCGATGGTGCGCAGCGTGAGCACGCTGTGGTTGTCGATCGCGGCGGACAACTGGCCGGCCACCAGCAAATCGACCGTGCGCACCGACTCCACCGTGCACGGGCCGTCCGCGATGATCCAGTCCCGGCCGGCCAGCAGCGCGGGCTCCGGACCACCGAACACGGCGGCATGGTCGCCGTTGCGCCGGATGTGCCCGCCGGCCACCCGCAGCCAGTGCACCGCGCGGGCGCCCGCAGCGGAATCAACCGCGGAACCAACTGATGTGTCGTACGCGATGCAGCCGGCGAGCGCGCTGCCGGCGGCGAGCGAGACGAGCTGTTCACCGCCAAGGGACATCGCGGGCGCGGGCGGCCCGCCGATACGCAGCGCGTCCGCGATCGCCAGCAGGCCCGCGTCCAGTGCCCTGGCCAGTGCGGCCGCCTGTACCGATGCCGCGCGGGGCGTCGGCACCAGGGTGTCCGTCGGTCCGTCCACCTCGGCCGGGCCGCCGAGGCCGAGCCGACGCAGCCGGCCCGGGCGCAGCGACCGGATCCTGGTGCCGGGCAACGGAACCAGCACCAGCTGCCACGCGCCGAGCACGGTCGAACTTGGCACGACGGTGCCCGGCTCGATCCTGGTCAGGAACGTCCCGGTGGCCAGCGGTTGCGGGACGGCCGCCCGCTGGACCGTGTAGAGGTCGGCATCGCCGTTGGCGACCAGATAGGCGGGTTTGCGGCCGTCCAGCAGGACGGGGCCGGCCTCGGTCGGGTCGTCGGTCCGGTCGGCCAATCCGGTCAACAGCGCGGCATCGGCCTCACGACGGAGTGCGGACGGGACGTGCATGAGCCTTGACTCCTCCCCCTCCGACGGGCCGAGGCGCATCCGGCTCGTCGGTAGGTTCTGGTGTATGCCTTGCCCGGGCCTGCCGTCCAGTGCCAGAAACTGGACAGTGTCGGACGGCCGAAACCGGGCGCCGGCCAGCCACCCCGCGACGCCGGCCGGCGCCACCGGAGGCACACGCGGTTCCCGGCTACCCGCCCACCCTCGCAACGGTGTACCTCCCCTGCCCTGAGAAACCGCTGCCACCTGGGAAAATATAGTGTCGGTAAAGGCCGGTGAACCGGAAGCGATGGCACGACACCCGGCCACGGTGCGCACACGGTCGAGCACACTGGAAGAAGTGACCGTGCCACTTTCTCGACAGTGGCATTTGTGTCTCGGCCGAACGGGTGCCAGCGTGGCGGGTATGCGACTGCCGACGATCACCGACGTTGTCCGCGCCCGGCGGGTGCTGGCCGACCACCTGCCGGCGACACCGATGTGGAGCTATCCCGCGCTGACGGCGACGACCGGGGCGACCACGTTCGTCAAGCACGAGCAGGTCCAGCCGACCGGGGCGTTCAAGGTGCGCGGCGGAATCACGCTGTTGAGCCGGATGAGCCCGGACGAGCGGGCGGCCGGCATCATCGGCTATTCGACCGGCAACCACGCGCAGTCCCTTGCGTACGCGTCGGCGCTGTTCGGGGCGCCGTGCACGATCGTCATGCCGGCCAACCCGAATCCGGGCAAGGCGGCGGCGGTGCGGGCGTGGGGCGCCGAACTCGTGGAGTTCGGCGAGAATTTCGACGTCGCCCACGAACACGCCGAGAAGCTGGCCGGACAACGCGGTGTGCGCCTGGTCAGCTCAGGCGACGAGCCGGACCTGATCGCCGGCGTCGGCACGGTCTACCTGGAGATCTTCGAGCGGGAACCGGAACTGGACGCGGTGCTGGTGCCGATCGGCGGTGGCAGCGGCGCGGCCGGTGCGTGCGTCGTGGCCGCCGCGTTGGCGCCGCACTGCCGGATCATCGGTGTGCAGTCGTCGGCGTCACCGGCCGCGTACGAGTCGTGGCGGGCCGGGC
>DATBCR010000876.1:0-2619 GCA_036270375.1 Pseudonocardiaceae bacterium
TGACGTGTCCGCGATCCTGTTGAACGAGTGCGCGGTGCCCAGCGGCCGCACCCGGTCGCTGCCGGCGACCACCCGGCGCAGCTCGTCCAGCGAGGACGGCCGGTGCACCTGCCGCGCGCCGAAGGTGATGTTGCCTGCCCAATTCGTCCGCACCATCTCGTCCTTCCGCGCTTGTCGTCCGGCTGCACCGTAGCAACAGCTGGAACTTTCAACGCTGCGACGGGATGGCCGCCGGGCGGTGCGGCTATTGCTTGACTCCACTGCGGCCGCGCGTGGATATCAATACTGGAACCCGTGTACGCACGAAGGAGCGACCATGCCCGTCTTGTCCCGCCGTCCGGGCACTGTCGCCGCCGCCATCGCGCTGGCCGCGGCCGCATCGATCACCGCGGTGACCGTCGGTGCCACGAGCGCGCCCGCCGCTGCCGCCGTCGTCGCGTCTCCCTGTAGCGCCAAGTACACCGTCGCCTGGCAGACGCCGTCGAACAGTCCGCCGGACTTCGGCGTCACGATCACGGTCAGCGACACCGCGACCTACGCGATCACCAACTGGACCGTATCGCTCTCGTTCACCGCCGGTCAGACGGTCATCGCCGGCACGCCGTTCAGCGCGAACGTCACCCAGCACGGCACGACGGTCACCGCGACGCCGGCCGGCAGCTTCAACGCCAACCTCGCTGCCGGCGTGAGCACGTCGTTCGGCTTCAACGCCACGTTCGACGGGACGAACAATCCGATCCCGGCCATCACGTGCGTCGGCCCGAACGAAGGCAGCTCAAGCGCGACGCTGGCCGGATCGCTCGACCCGCTCGGCGTCAACACGGCGGCGTGGGACACGAACTTCGTCGACCCGCAGATCGCCAGTCAGATGTCCGCCGCCAACGTCGGCCTTGTCCGCTACCCCGGTGGTTCGTGGGCCGACAAGTACCTGTTCGAGACGAACACGGTGGCGGGCGCAGTCCAGCCGGTGAACTATTCCCAGTTCTCCACACAGGTCAACGCCGTGACCGCCGGCCAGAAGTTCAACACGATCGACTACGGCTCGGACACCCCGCAGACCGCGGCCGACTGGGTCAAGCAGTCGCAGCTGGCCGGGCAGGGCGCTGCGCTGTGGGAGATCGGCAACGAGGAGTACGGCTCCTGGGAGACCGACACCCACGCCTCGCCGCACACCGCCGCCTCCTACGCGAGCAACGCGCTGCCCTACATCCAGGCCATGAAGGCCGTCGACCCGAAGGCACAGGTCTGCTTCGACTACGGCATGGACGGCGGCCTGGCACCCGGCTCCGGTGTCGACGGCTGGCAGAACTGGGACGACACGATCCTCAAGGCGGACGCAGCCAGCGTCGACTGTGCCGACGTGCACTGGTACCCGATCAACGGCACGCCAACGGAAACCGTTCAGTCCATTATGGAGCTCGTCGACAACATCCCGGCCGCGGCGGCGGAAGTGCACACCGAACTGTCCACGAACGACCCGAAGGCCTACTTCCTTGTCGGCGAGACGAACGTGTCGCAGACGGCCAACGAGTGGAACGAGGAGCCGGTCGGCGCCCTGTTCGCGGCGGCCAACACGTTGGAGTGGCTGTCGTTCGGCGCGCAGAGCGTCGACTGGTGGGACGTGCACAACTACGGCTCGCCGACCGCCGACTTCGGGATGTTCTCCTCCGGCAGCAACGGCGAGTTGGCCGTCGACTCGCCGTACGCGCCGTACTTCGGCTACCAGCTGGCGTCGAAACTGGCGGTCAAGGGCGCGAAGGTGTCCACTTTGGACCTTGGCATTCCGAACGTCTACACCTACACGTCGCAGTTGCCGGACGGCACGTACGCGGTGCTGATGGCCAACGGCGACCCGACCACAACGGTCCCGGTCAGCACGGCAAGCCTTGGCATCACCGGCACGACCGCGACCCAGTTCACCTACGACGCGGCCAACCCGTCCGTCGTGCAGAGCGCGTTCACCGGCTCGTCGCTGACCCTGCCGGCCGAGTCGGTCGTGGTGCTCAAGACCGGCACCGGCACCCCGCCGACCACCACGACGGCGCCGCCGACGACAACGACCGCACCCACCACTACGACCGCACCACCCACCACCACCACCATCCCGCCGACCAGCACCACCGCCCCGCCCACCACGACGACCACCTCGGCGGGTTCCGGTTGCTCGGCCAGTTGGACCCTGACGAACTCCTGGCAGGGCGGATTCCAACTCGGTTTCACAGTTACCAATACCGGCACCAAACCGACCACCGGCTGGCAGGTCGGCTTCACGTGGCCGGGCACGCAGACCATCACCCAGATCTGGAACGCCACCGAAACCCAGACCGGCGCGACGGTCACCGCGAACAACGTCAGCTTCGACGGAGCGATAGCCCCGTCCGGCACAACGACGTTCGGCTTCCTCGGCGCGGGCGCGGCACCCGCACAACTGGCCAACATGACGTGTCGAAGCCAGTAGCCGCCACCCCGCAGCAAAGTTCGTAAAGGAGTTGGATCAGGACACATCGGAACTACCCGGCGCACGCCAACGAGGAACGAAACTACGAGTTAATACGGCAACAACCGGCGGCAAGGATTTGGCCGGAGTCCTTGGCTGTGAGTTGGCTGGTAGGGACCATG
>DATBCR010000877.1:0-6207 GCA_036270375.1 Pseudonocardiaceae bacterium
CTGGATCATCGACCTCGGCCCCGGCGCCGGCCACGACGGCGGCCGCATCGTCTTCGAGGGCACACCAGCCGACATCGTCGCCGACCGCACCACTCTCACCTGTGAACACCTCGCGGCCTATGTGGGCGCCTGACGGCGCCGTCCACCACCCGATCAGGAATCGAGAAGCGACCCATGGACATCACCATTCATTCGAGCTTCCTGCCCCATGACGATCCGGACGCGGCCTTGGCCTTCTACCGCGACACCCTCGGCTTCGAGGTCCGCAACGACGTCGGATACAAGGGGATGCGCTGGATCACGGTCGGCCCGGTCGGCCAGCCCGGCGTGTCGATCGTCCTGGCCCCGGCGGCTGCCGCCCCGGGCATCACCGACGACGAGCGCCGCACCATCACCGAGATGATGGCCAAGGGCACCTACGGCACCATCCTGTTGGCTACCAAGGATCTCGACGGTACCTTCGCACGGCTGCAGGCCGGTGACGCGGACGTCGTGCAGGAGCCGACCGAGCAGCCGTACGGGGTGCGTGACTGTGCCTTCCGCGATCCGGCCGGCAACATGGTCCGGATCCAGGAGCTGCCCTGAGTCGTCAGAAACCTCGGGTGGACAGGATCTTGATCCGCATCGGGACCGGGTAGTCGGCGGCGAACTTCTCGGCGGTGCCGCTGATTCGCTCCATGCGCGGCAGGTACTTCTCGACGTAGGCCGGTTGCTCGTGGCACGGCGGCACGTCGTCGGCCCGCGCCGCGCTGCCGGCGAACACCACGACACCGCTGCCGTCGGGGGAGTTGAGGTTCAGGGCCACCCTCGGGCGGTGCTTGATGTGCGTGAGCCGGTGTGCGTCGGCCTGGTTGTAGACCAGGAATCCGTCGTCGTCGACCACGAACCACACCGGGTTCGGCTGCGGCGTGCCGTCCGCGCCGACGGTGGTCAGCCAGATGACGATGTCGGTGGCGAGGCGGTCGCGCACCAGGGCGCCGAACCGGGTGGCCGGGTCGGGAAGGTTCTCTGCCATGGCCGCCAGCGTAATGCCGATGATCTCCTCGCTCCGGACCAGGCACACTGGTGGCATGACCATCCGGGTGGTGGTGGCTGACGACCAGGCCCTCGTCCGTGCCGGCTTCACGGTGTTGGTGGACTCGGCGCCGGATCTCGCGGTGGTCGGCGAGGCCGCGACCGGGCGGGAAGCCGTCGCGCTGGCCAGGAGCGCGCACGCGGACGTCGTGCTGATGGACATCCGGATGCCCGACCTGGACGGGCTGGCGGCCACCGCGCGGATCACCGCCGACCCGGAACTGGCCGATGTCAGGGTGCTCATCCTGACCACGTTCGAGATCGACGAGTACGTGTTCGCCGCGCTGCGGGCCGGTGCCAGTGGCTTCCTCGGCAAGGGCGTCGGCCCGCGGGAACTGCTGGACGCGATCCGGGTGATCGCGGGCGGTGACGCACTGCTGTCGCCGAGCGCCACCCGCAGCGTCATCGCACGCCTGGTCGCCGAGCCGGACCACACCCCGACGGCCGCCACACCCGCCGTGCTGGACGTGCTCACCGGCCGGGAACGCGAGGTGCTCACACTCGTGGCGGGCGGCCTGTCCAACGATGAGATCGCCGAACGTCTCGACCTGCGCCCGCTGACCGCGAAGACCCACGTGAACCGGGCGATGATGAAGCTCGGCGCCCGTGATCGGGCGCAACTCGTGGTGATCGCGTACGAGAGTGGTCTGGTCCGGGCGGGTGCGCCGAGGACGTAATCGGGTCGCGCCGTGCGTCGTCGATCGGGCAGGATTCACTGTCGTGTCAGGATTCACTGTCGTGTCAGGCATTTCATGGACGGTCACCGTCGTGTGCGGCGCGTCCGGCGTCGGGAAGTCCAGTGTGGCCATTCCATTGGCCGCCCGGTACGGCGTGCCACTCGCCGAGGCCGACGACATCGTCACGGCGCTCAAGGCGATCACCACCCCGCGCGACCAACCCGTGCTGCACTACTGGGACACGCACCCCGAGGCCCGGTCGTGGCCTGCGGAGCGGATCGCGGACCTGCACCTGTCGGTGTGTGACGTGCTGCTGCCCGGCATCCGGGCGGTGATCGCCGACCACATCGAGTTCGGCGCGCCAGTGGTGCTGGAAGGCGACTACCTGGTGCCGGAACTGGTCGCCGACTTCGGTGCTGCCGTGCGTGCCGTCGTGCTGCACGAGCCGGACGAGCACCGGATCGCCGCGAACTTCGGTGCCAGGGAACCGGGGGAGCACGAGTTCCGGGCGAAAGTCAGTGTCGAGATCGGGACACGGCTGGCCACCCGGGCGGCGGCGGTCGGGGTGCCGGTGGTGCGGCCGTGGCCGTGGTCGGACGGCCTCGACCGGGTCGACACGGTGTTCAGGTCCGTGGAGCGCGCAGACCGTCGCGGATGACGGCCAGTGCGCGGTGCGGCAGCGCGCCGTCCCGTTGTTGTTGTGCGGCAAGGAAGATCGCGGACAGCAGAGTGGCAAGGTCGTGCCCGTCGACGTCCGGCCGGACCGCGCCGGCCGCCTGGGCCCGCCGCAGCAGTAACCCCAGCGCGTCGCGGATCTCCATTCGCGCGTCGGCCAGCGGACCGGTGAGGTCGCGGCCGGTCCGTGCCAGCGCGTCGACGAGGTCCTTCTTCATCGAGTTCTGCTCGACCAGTTCGGTCAGGGTCTGGAAGAACGCGGCACCCGGGTCCGGCGCGTCGGCGTGGCCGCGAACCGCTTCGGACATCGCGTGCAGCCTGGTGAGCACGATCGCCTCGAACAGTGCTTCCTTGGTGGGAAAATGACGGTAGACCGTGCCGGCGCCGACCCCCGCCCGGCGCGCGATCTCGTCCAGCGGCACGGAAAGCCCCTCGGCCGCGAACGCCTCCTGCGCCGCGGCCAACACCCGGGCCCGGTTGCGCCGGGCGTCCGCGCGCAACACGGTGGCGTCAGCTGGTTCGGGGGTCACCGGGCCAGTATCTCTCAGTCGCGGTTGGAGTCGGCCTCCACCGGCCAGCCGGCGAGTTCGCGCACCACCCGTTGTGCCAGTACGAGACCGGACACCTCGCCCTCGCTGAACGTGCGCTGGCGGAACACGGCGGCCGGGTCGTCCCCGGCCAGCCGCTCCGCCTCGTCGACGCCGAGCTTGGCGCCGTGTTCCAATTCAGCCAGCTTCGCCAGCAACTCGGCCACAACAACGCTGTCGACGCGCTTCATGTGGCCACCATACTGGCGATCACCGACCAAGCGGTCTCACGCGACGACCCGGACAGTCCAGATGTCCGAAGCGAGCTGGGGATTGGTGTAGTAGGCGTAGGGAATGGTGAAGTAGCCGTCCTTGCCCCAGTTGGTGCCCCACGAGTTGCGCACGTGGAACCGCTGCTCGTTGTCGTCGTAGCCGGTGACGAGCACCGCGTGCCCGCCGATGACCTGCTCGCCCGGCTTGGGCAGCTGGGCCTCGCCGGTGTCCGCGACCTGCTGGCTCTCGAAGCTGGAGTACACCGAGAATCCCAGCACGAACGGGTAACCGGCGGCCAGGCAGCCGCGCATCTGGTCCAGGTTCTGGGTGACCCGCAGGTACGACGTGGCACGGTTGTTCAGCGCGTCGGTGTAGCACTGCGGGTCCGGCTTCTGACCGTCCTTGGCGCCGGGCGGGAACTGGCCGGTGTTCGGGTCGGCCGGGGTGGCGTCGTAGGTCCACTCGGACTCCGGGCACACGCCCAGGTTGGCGATGCTGGCCATGCCGTCCCGGATCTGCGCGCCGGAGTCGCTGCCGACGTGCCCCTCCATCGCCCGCTCGTTGTAGTAGATGAACAGGCGCGACGGCATGAAGTCGGTGAGATTCTCCTTGCGCAGCGCGAATTCGAACGCGCCCGCGATGGCGTTGGCCGTGCAGCTGCCGATCTGGCCCTGGTCGTACGCCGGCGGCAGGCCACCGCTGAGGTCGACGCTCGGCGGCAGCGACACGAGTGCGATGTGCGGTGCGCTGTAGAGGTGATCACGCGCGTCGGGCAGGTCGGACACCCAACCGTAGCGGGCGATCTTGCGGGTTGGCTGGCTGGTCATCTGTGGGCCTCCTCATCGACCGGCCACCCTGGCCGGCCGCGATGACAACAGGAGACGCAAACGCCATTCGGAATACCGGATCCAATGATCAACAAAGACTGAATCGGTCTAGCATCACCCATTAGTGTGGCGTGGCCAGTTTTTGTCCAGGAATGCGCGGCAATCCGATCATGGTGGCACCGACGCTGACCCTTGCAACGCCCAGCGCGGCCAGTTCCGCCAGGTCAGACGCCTGCGGGCCGGCCAGGATGTGCAGTGGCGCCGCGATACCGGCCGCCAGGGCGGAAATCGTCTGCCGATCGGTGACGCCGGGGACGAAAATGCCGTCCGCGCCGGCCGCCAGATATGCCGCCGCCCGTGCCAGCGTGTCCGCCAAACGATCCACCGGCTCGCCCACCCGGCCCAGGAATGTGTCGATCCGGGCGTTCACGAACAATGCGACACCGGCATTGTCGGCGGCGACCCGTGCCGCCGCGATCCGGGCGGCCTGCTCGGCGACCGGCCGCAGCGGTGTCGGCGCCGCGTGGCACGCGTCCTCGATGTCCACGCCGACCGCCCCGGCCGCCAGCACCCCGAGCACGGTCTCGACGACACCGTCCGGATCACGGCCGAAACCGCCCTCGATGTCCGCCGTGACCGGCACGTCGACGGCCGCGACCACCCGCGCGGTCAGGTCGAGCGCGCGGTCGCGGGCCGACAGGTCGCCGTCCACCGCGCCCAGACTCCATGCCACGCCGGCACTCGTGGTGGCGACCGCGTGGCCCCCTTCCTGCTCGATCAGTCTGGCGCTGGCCACGTCCCACGCGTTGGCCAGCGCCAGCACCGAACCGTTGCGGTGCAGGGCGTGGAAGGCGCGGGCTTTGGCCCGGTGCAGATCCGTCACCACCGAAGTGCACCAGGTGACACCGACAGCCGCCAGCCATGATCGGTCAATTCGTCAGACCGGACTTGACAGGCGGACACCGAGCCGGTCCACTAATGTATTAGTTGAGTAGCACAACCGGAGGGCGTGGCGTGGTTGAGTTCCTGATCGACCGGGCCAGCGGGCTGCCCGCCTACCTGCAGGTCGTGCGACACGTGCGGGAGGCGCTGCGGCTGGGCTGGCTGCGGCCGGGGGACCAGTTGCCGACCGTCCGCGAGGTCGTTACCAGCAACGGGGTCAACCCGAACACGGTGCTCAAGGCGTACCGGGAGCTGGAACTGGCCGGGCTGGTCGAGGCACGGCAGGGCGCCGGCACGTTCATCGTGGCGACGCTCGGTTCCGCGCCGCCGGAGTCGATGGCCCGGCTGCACGACCAGTTGTCCGGCTGGGTGCGCGAGGCACACGCGGCCGGTCTCGAGAACGAGGACATCGAGGCGCTGCTGCGCGCCGTCCTCACCGACACACCGTTGCCCAGCAACGGAAGCGGTAACAAGAGGCGTTCACGACAAGCCAAGGGGGACGGGTCAGAATGACCACCACTGTGTCCGCCCAGCCGGAGCCGGTTCCGGCAGACGAAGGCCAGATCGCGGTGCACGTAGACGATCTCGGCAAGCGCTACCGCAGGCTGCCGCGCGGCCCGAGGGACGGGGTCTGGGCGCTCCGGCACTGCGGCTTCGACCTGCCGCCCGGCCGGGTCGCGGCACTCGTCGGCGCCAATGGGGCCGGCAAGACCACGCTGCTCAGCGTGTTGGCCGGGCTGCTCACCCCGACCGAGGGCACCGTCGCGATCGACGGGTTCCCGCTCTCGGCGCACTGGCGGTCCGGTGCCGGCATGGACACCACCGGCCGGGTCGCGTTCGTGGCACAGGAGAAACCGCTGTACAAGCGGTTCACCGTGGCCGGCATGCTGCGGCTGGGCGCCCGCCTGAACCGGACGTGGGACCAGCGGCGTGCGCTGCGCTGGCTGGACCGGTTCGACATCCCGCTCAACCAGTTCTGCGGCCGGCTCTCCGGCGGCCAGCAGGCACAGGTGTCCTTCGCCATCGCGCTGGCGTCCCGGCCGTCCGTTCTGCTGCTGGACGAACCACTGTCCAATTTGGACCCGCTGGCCCGCCGTGAGGTGATCCAGGACCTGTTGGCCGAGGTGAGCGACACCGGCCTGACCGTACTGCTGTCGACGCACGTCGTAACCGAACTCGGTGGTGTCGCGGACCATCTGCTGCTGTTGGCCC
>DATBCR010000878.1:0-4611 GCA_036270375.1 Pseudonocardiaceae bacterium
CAGCCGGATCGTGGCGCCCATCGCCCGCAGGGCCGTCACACCGGCGGCGCGGTGTGCGCGGAGATCATCGCGCAGCAGCGCCTCGTCCAGTGGCCGGCCCGGACCCGGCGCGCCGGGGTGAGTGTGGGCGTCAACCAGCCCCGGCAGGATGAAACCCTCGGTCGTGAGTGTTCGCGCACCGGCGACCGGGCGGAACGAGAGCCGGCCGTCGTCGGTCCACAACTCGACCGGCTCGCGTTCCGGTAGCCGCGTCCCACGCAGATGCAGTGCCACGGTCGTCGACGCTACGGTCGAATAGATCCACCACGCCAGTCGTTCCGCTCAGGGCGGAGCCTCGTCACAGCTTGCGCAACAGGAACAGATACGAGCCGAGGTGATCGTGAATGAACGAACGCACCAACGGAACCACCTTGTCCATGTCGGCGACGAGTTCGGCGCCGTAGCGTTCGACGATCTCGTCGTGCCGGTCCGCGTACAGCAGGCCCATCAGTTCGCCGCTGAACGAGCAGTTCTGCACCATGCTGTCGACTTTGACGAGTTCGAATCCGGAATTGGCCGCCAGCTCCATCGTCCGCGCCGGCGAAACCGGAGGCATGCAGCACCAGGTTTGCGTGTACGCGGCCAATTCCTCCGCGTCCGGAGTCCCGCGAATGGTGAACTCGCTCATCAAGAACTGCCCGCCGGGGCGCAGCACCCGGGCCGCCTCGTGGAATCCCAGTTGCCGGTCGGACAGGTGCGCGAAGATGTCGATCGCCAGGGCCGCGTCGAATGACTCGTCGGCGAATTCCAGCGCCATGGCATTGCCGAGCCGGAACGTCACCCGGTCGGCGAATCCCATGGAGTGGGCCAATTCGGTCGCCTTGTCCACCTGGGTGTGACTGGGCGTGATGCTGGTGACCCGCCCGCCACTGTGTTGGGCGAACCGGATCGCGGGAAGGCCGGTGCCGCTGCCGATGTCCAGCATGTGCGTGTTGGCCGCCAGCCCCAGTGTTTCGATAAGATATTCGGTTTGGCGTTCCTGTGCGCGGTTCGCCAAGTCGCTGAGCGTCGACGCCGGCGCGCGTTCACCAGGTGCGGTCCACATGCCGATATGGAGACCGATATCCCCGACCGTCAATCCAAAAAGATCTCCGAACTGATCGTAGGTGGCACCGATTTCCTCGGGCGTGGGAGCAATGAATCCATCGCCGCCGAGATCATTCGTGGTCGTCACCCGATGGCCCCTTTCCATCCAATCAATGTGACGTATGTCACGTTAGACGTCATCAGGTCGCGCGGACGCCACCATCCGGACGAACCGAGTGCCACAACAGATTCACAACGTCGCTCCGGTATGCCGGACCCGACCGGGGCGGACGGCGCCCCGCCGAACTTGTCGGGTGGTCATGAGAAGACTGGTGTTACGACTGCTCACCGTGGTCGCGATCCTGATCGGCGTCGCGGTCCCGGCGGGCCCGTCCGCGTCCGCCGCGACCCCGTGCGGCCCGGCGACGGTGGACATCGGGGACATAACCCAAGCCCCGGGGTCCGGTGGGACCACGCCATTCGAATTCCCGGTCACGGTCAGCGCCGCCGCGGGATGCGGCGCGGCCGGGTCGGTCGGATTCCACACGATGGACGGAAGCCCGGCCGATCATGATCCGGCCACGGCGGGCTCGGATTACGTTGCCGTGTCCGGCATAGTGAGCTGGCAGGGCGACACCGCCACCAGGTACGTCACGGTGCCGGTGATCGGCGACCCGTCGCCCGACCTGCGCGAAGTGTTCTGGGTCCAGCTCGACTCCCCGTCCGGGGTGATCATCCGGCACGGATCCGGCGCCGGATGGATCGACCCGGGCGTCAATGCGGGGATGCCGGCGCCCGTCTGCCCGCCGAACTGCTCGGCGGCCGCGCCGCTGACCGGAATGTGCTGGTCGAAGTGCGACGTGGGCCTGTCACTGTCGAGCGAGCCCGTCGTGGGCTGGTCCGCGAGAGTCGTCGCGTCCGGCAACGGCCCGTTCGTACCCGTCGACGGTGTCGTGCTGACCGGTCAGCAGGGGGACCGGCGGTTGACCCTGGAGATCCAGTTGCTGCCCAACCCGAACCGACAGCCGTTCCAGATCGTCGTCCAGTTCTCGTCGACAACCCTTGGGAAACCGGGAAACCTGACCACGACGGTCACGGTAAACCCGGGCTAGCCACGGCAAGGGCGTCCGCCTCGGCCGTCGCGTTCTCCTGCCGGTACAGCTCGATCGCCCGGGCCCGGCGGGCGGACGCGTCGGCCGGCCGGCCGAGCCGGGCCGCCAGTTCGCCGAGATCGCGATACAGGTGGGCGTGCTCGTAGCCGTCCGGCACGCTGCCGCGGATCGTCAGCGCGAGTTCGAGATGCTCCCGGGCGGCGGCGAGGTCGCCGCTGCCGAGGCAGGCCCGGCCGAGGCGGTCCAGCGCCACCGCCTCGGTGTGCCGGAAGCGGTGCTCGCGGCTGATCGCGAGGGCCAGCTCGAAGTCCGCCGTCGCGGCCGCGAAATCCCGCTGTGCCAGGCGAACCGCGCCGACGTGCAGCACGGCTTCCACCTCGTGCCAACGGTTTCCCAGCGCACGTGCGACTTCCAGCGCGTCGCCGAGCATGGCGAGCGCCGTCTCGTGGTCGCCAAGTTCGAGATACGCCTCGCCGAGCGTGTCCAGCGCGGCGGCCTCCAGCCGTGGGAAGGCCAGTTCCCGGCTCTTGGCCAACGCGGCGGTCAGCGGCGCGAGGCCTTCCGCGGCGCGACCCATCCGGACCAGCGTGTTCCCCAGATTCCGTTGGGACAGCGCGTGTCCGAGCTGATTGCCGGCGGCGGCACAGCGTGCCACCGCGAGTTGTTGCGCCCGCACGGCTTCGTCGAACCGGCGTAGCTCGGCGTAGGCGTTGCCCATGTTGTTGTGCACGTGCCCCTCCCCCGCCGGATCGTCGGCGGCCCGTGCCGCGCGCAACGCGAGTGCGCCGGTGGCGACGGCGTCGTCCAGCCTGCGGGTCATGTAGTAGGCGACGCCGAGTGCCCGCAGCATTTCCGCCTCGGCGAGCGGATCGTCGAGTTCGGCGGCGGCCGCCGCACCCTGCCGGCACAAGTCCACCCGGTCCTGCCAGTGCCCCGCCGCATCGTAGAAACTGGTCAGCAGGTAGGTGAACTGCCAAGCCGCGGTCAGCCGCCCGTGCTCACGGGCGAACCGCGCCGCCGACACCAGGTTGTGCCGTTCGGCGTCCAGGAAAGCGATCGCGGCCGCCCGGTCCATCGGGAACGGCAGCGTGGGGACCGGGTAGCGCAGGGTGGGTGTGACCAGATCGCGTTTGGGGTCGATCACCTTGTTCGCCTCGTCGGCGACATGCAGGTGCCAGTCCACCAATCGGTGCCGCGCCGCGACGAGTTCCGCTTCCGGCTCGTCCGCGCGGGCGCACTGTTGGGCGTATTCCCGGATCAGGTCGTGGAACCGGAACCGGTCCGTGCCGGCCCGGTTGATCAGGTGTGCCGCGGCAAGCGCTTCGACGCTCGCCCGCCCCGCGTCCGGAGACACACCGGCGAGTGCCGCGCCGAGCGCCGAGGTGAACGTCGCGCCGGGCACCAAGCCGAGCAACCGGAACATGCGCATCGGCGCCGGTTCCAACGGGCCACATGCGCTCGCGATCACGGTACGGACGGTGCGGCTGTCGCCGTCGACGACGAGGGCGTCGAGCCGGTTCGTCCCGGCCAGTTCCCCGGCCAGCCCGGCAATCGACGTGCCCGGCTCACCGGCCAGCCGGGCCGCCGCGATCCGCAGCGCGAGCGGCATTCCGCCGCAGAGCCGGGCGAGCCGGGCCGCCGGGCCGTGCTCCCGTTCGACGCGTGCGGCCCCGAGCACGCTGGACAGCAACGCGAGCGATGCCGGATGTCCCAACGCGTCCAGCGGCATGGCAAGCAGCGCGCAGCGCGTGCCGAGCGCGGCGAGCGTCCGCCTGCTCGTCACGATCAGGAGACTGCCGCCGCCACCCGGCAGCAGCGGGACGACCTGCTCGACATCGCCCGCGTTGTCCGCGACGACCAGGCAGCGCCGGGCATGGATCAACGAGCGGTACAGGGCGGCACGCTCGGCCACGTCGCCGGGAATGCGGTCCTCGGGTATGTCCAGACCACGCAGCAGGTGCGCGAGCGCGTCGGCCGGGGTCATCGCCCGCCGCGTGGCATGGCCACGCAGGTCGAGAAAGAGTTGGCCGTCCGGGAATCGGGCGGCCAACCGGTGCGCCCACTGCACGGCGAGCGCGGTCTTGCCCATGCCCGCTGTCCCCGAGATCACCACCACCGGCCGGTCCCCGGTGCTCCTGCCCTCGTCGAGGACGTTGTCCAGGGTGGCGATTTCGGTGTCCCGGCCGGTGAAATGCCCGACCCGGGCGGGTAGCTGTGCTGGGCCACCGGCCGAAGCCGGCCGGGGCGCGCCGAGTTCGGGATCACGGCGCAGCACCGCGCTGTGCAACGCGACCAGGTCCGGACCGGGTTCCGCGCCCAGTTCCTCGGCCAGTCGGCGGCGCAGCAGTTGGAACGCGGCCAGTGCGTCGGTGTGCCGCCCACACCGGTACAGCGCGAGCATGTGCAGTCCGGCGAGTCCTTCGTGGGCCCGGTG
>DATBCR010000879.1:0-2159 GCA_036270375.1 Pseudonocardiaceae bacterium
GCCGGTCCCGTACCGGTGAGCCGTAGCGGAAACCAGCCAGCAGCACGTACACATCAGTGCTGGCAACGGTGTCGTGGTCAAGTTGGGCGGGCGGCAGGTCGTGGGCGGTGAAGTAGGCCATGTCCACCACCACGTCGCCCGCCCGGTTGATCGCCGACTCCACCGCCGCCACGAACGACCGGCCTTCTGGCAAGGTCCGCAGTTCGGCGGTGTGGCTGACGAACACCCGACGCGGCTCGGGCCGCCTCGGGTCGCGGTGTCGCACTTCTCGGGTATGCCGGGCGTCCACGACTCAGGCATTACCACAGATCGTGCGTGGTCCGGTCGTTAACAGTTTTCGTTGACCGCGAACGGTTTTCCCATACGTCCGGTCTTGACGGTGCCCTGGTGCGAGCCTAAGTTCTGCCATACGTAAGGAAGGTTTCTTAACTTTTAGAGAGGACCCATATGGCACGCACTCTCCGCAGGATCCTGCTCGCCACGGGCATGGCTTTGCTGCCGGCGGCCTCGATCGTCGCCGTGGCCGGCGTGTCCAGTGCGAGCGGTGTGGCGGCCGCTCCGCACGGGGGCAGCTTCCCTGCCCACTTCGCCGCGCCGTACCTGCAGATCGCCAGTAGCGACGCGGGCGACATGGCCGCCGACATGAAGGCGTCCGGCAACAAGTTCTACACGCTGGCGTTCCTGATCCCCAAGGGCTCGTGCACCGCGCAGTGGGAGGACAACAACGACCCGGTCGGCGCGTTCACGTCGCAGATCAACTCGCTGAAGTCCGCTGGTGGCAACGTGATCATCTCGTTCGGCGGTGCAAGTGGCGGCGAGCCCGCGGAGAAGTGCACGTCGGTTTCCAGTCTGACGGCCGAGTACGCCAAGGTGGTCAGCACGTACGGCGTGACGCGGCTGGACTTCGACGTCGAGGGCAACGACCTGAACAACACCTCCGCCAACTCCCGGCGTGACCAGGCGCTGGCGGCGCTGCAGAAGGCCAATCCGTCGGTGCAGGTCGACTACACCCTGCCGGTCGCACCGGCCGGTCTGGAGAACAACGCGCTGAGCCTGCTCAAGGACGCCAAGAGCAAGGGCGTCAAGGTGTCCACCGTCAACATCATGACAATGGACTTCGGCGACGGCCAGAACGCGCTGAAGGACGCCCTGTCGGCCGCGAACGGGACACACACCCAACTCGGCAAGATCTTCACCGGGTCGTCGTCCGCACAACTGTGGAACATGATGGGCCTGACCCCGATCGCCGGCCAGAACGACGACAACGAGGTCTTCACGCAGGGCAACGCGTCCACGCTGGAGAGCTTCGCCAAGTCCAACGGTGTTGGTGTGCTGGCGTTCTGGGAGGTCGACGGGTTCGACAAGACCCTCGGCTACGCCTACACCAAGGTATTCACCAAGATCACCGGGTAGCGAGACCACCCGGCAGCAAGTGAACCCGGAGTTCCACGCGAGCAGGGCCCCGGCACCAACGGCGGTGCCGGGGCCCTGTCCGCGCGCTGCCTGTTGTGGCGCCTGTTGTGGTGTCTGTTGGTGTCTGTGCGTTCTGCGGCGGATGTCCGTCCGATCGTAGGGTGACCTGCCGGTGACCAGTGGTGATAGCGTCCCCGCCGGTGCGACGCGACCGCGCGTCCGCCCTGTCGACTTCAGCGGAGTTCCGATGCGTGTATCCCGTCTCGTCCTGCTCGCCGCGTCCGCGCTGGCCGCGTCCGCCGTGCCGGCCGTCGGCCTGACCGCCGGCCAGGCGGTGATCTCGCCGGACCTGGTCCACCTGCACCCGATCGCGACTCACGTCGGTTCGGCCAGTTCAGCGCCGCTGACCACGGCGCAGTGCGAAGCCCAGTTCCAGATCGCCTGCTACGGACCGGCCCAGATCCAGCGGGCGTACAACCTGCCCGCGCTGTTCGCGCACGGCACCGAGGGCCAGGGCCAGACGATCGCGATCGTCGACTCGTTCGGCTCACCCACCATCGAGCACGACCTCAAGGTGTTCGACCAGACGTACAACCTGCCGGCGCCGAAACTGACCATCATCCAGCCGGCCGGACCGGTGCCGCCGTATGACGGCAGCAGCAACCGGGCCGGGTGGGCCGGCGAGACCAACCTGGACGTCGAGTGGGCGCATGCCATGGCGCCCAAGGTGAACATCCTGCTCGTCG
>DATBCR010000880.1:0-14545 GCA_036270375.1 Pseudonocardiaceae bacterium
ACCCATCGCTCGCCGCACACTTCATACAACGCGGTGTGCCGCTCATCCCGCTGGAAGCCGGCGCACGTGCGTTCGTGGCCGAGGTCGAATCCGCAGACGACGCTGTCGAAATCCTTGTCGTTGCCGGACAAATCGCCACCCACCCGAGGACAGCCGCCGAAATCACGGTGAATTCCCGCACTCACGACTATCTCGCCGACCACGCCCCGGCCGGCACGCCGGTACTCCCCCTGGCCATGGCATTGGAGTGGTTCGCGGCCGCGAGCGGCGGCACGCGCCTCTGCGACGTGCGGGTACTCAGCCGGATCGACCTGCCCGACCTGGCGGCCGGGCACCGCTTCACCATCGAGGGCCAACTCGACCTGCGGCTGCACTCGTCCGCCGGCGTGCACTACCGAGCGCGCCTTGCCGAACCCGGCAACGCGCCCGCAACCGCACTCAACGCACCACAAGGCGCGGCCGTCGACAACGTCTACGACAGCCCCGCGCTCTTTCACGGCCCCAGATTCCAGACACTGCAACGACTCGACGCATTGTCCGACAGCGGAGCCGACGCGCGAATCGTCGGCGTGCGACGCATGGACTGGCCCGAAGGTCCATGGTGGACAGACCCGGCCGCGATCGACGGCGCGCTACAGGCGGCCGTGCTGTGGGCACGGCATGCCACCGGCGACGCGACACTGCCGATGGGCCTGGACGAGCTGCGCATACACCGCACCAGCCCAGCACCCGGTCCCCTGCGCTGCCTGGTTCAAGCGGGACCTGTCCATGATGGACAGACAACGTGCGACATCGTCCTACTCGACGAGGACGGACAACCACGGGTGGAACTGCTTGGTGTGAACCTGATCAGCCGACCCGATCTGGCGCCATGACAGGGTTCGAGCCGATCGCGGTCGTCGGCCGTGGCTGTGTGCTGCCCGGCGCGCTGAGTCCCGAGCAGTTCTGGGACAACATCGTGCACGGCCGGGTCAGCCTGGAATCCGTGCGTCCCGAGGACTGGCGGATGCCACCGGACAGCCCGACCGGAACTGCCGGCCTGGTACGCGGCTTCGATGACGTCTTCGATCCCACCGGATTCCACACCGACGTCGCCGCGTACGACCCGGCCCTGCGATGGGTGTTGCACGCCGCCAGAGCAGCGCTGCCCGACACCGCACGCGCGCGGGCCGGCCTGGTTCTTGGCAGCTTGGGGTTTCCCAGCCGGGGCCTGGCCGCGTATGCCGAGCGGGTCTGGCTGGCCGATCGCCCCGACCTGCTGGCCACGCTGCCTGCGGTGCGCGGTGTCGACGCACGCTCGCGGTTCTGCGCCGGGCTGCCGGCACATCTGGCCGCGCAGGCACTGGGTCTTGGCGCGGGAGCGCTGACCGTCGAGGCGGCGTGCGCGTCGGCCCTGTACGCCGTCAAACTCGCATGCGACCGGCTGCACGACGGCACCACGGACCTGATGCTGGCCGGCGGGGTGAGCGGCTGCGACGGGCTGATCATCAACCTCGGCTTCGCCGCCCTCGGCGGCCTGAGCCGCAGCGGCGGCAGCCGGCCGTTCCACCGCGCGGCCGACGGACTGGTCCCGGCCGAGGGCGCGGCCATCGTGGCGCTGATGCGATTACACGACGCCATCGACGCACGGATGCACATCTACGGTGTGGTGCGCGGCGTCGGCCTGTCCAACGACGGGCGCACCGGCGGTTTCCTGGTCCCGGCCGAGGACGGCCAGATCCGGGCGATGCGCGCGGCATACGAACAAGCCGGGTTCGGCCCGGAAACCCTGGCCCTGCTGGAATGCCACGCCACCGGCACACCGGTCGGCGACGCCGTCGAGGCGCGGGCGACCGCCAAGTTCTTCGCCGGACACACCGACTTGCCGGTCGGCTCGGCCAAGGCGAACGTCGGCCACCTGCTCACCGCATCCGGCGCCGCCGGCCTACTCAAACTGCTCGGCGCCATCGAAGCCGGGATACGTCCCGCGACCGCCGGTGCCGCGGACCCGATCGACGACTTGTCCGGCGGCCCGCTGCGCCTACTGACGGCCAACGAGCCGTGGCCGGGACAGCGACGCGCGGCGATCAGCGCATTCGGGTTCGGCGGCAACAACGCCCACCTCATCGTCGAGGCATTCGACGGCATCCCGGCGACCCACAACGTCCCGGCACAGCGTCGCGACGAGATCGCGGTTGTCGCGCTCGGCACCCGGATCGGCGGCACTGACGGACTCCGCGACGCGCTCCTCTCCGGGCAACCCGCGCACACGACACCGCAGGACATCGAGGTTGCCTTGGCGGGCCTACGTTTCCCGCCGCGCGATCTCGCCGAAACGCTTGGCCAGCAGGTCTTGGTCCTTGAGGCGGCTCGCGAAGCCGTCGTGGGTGTGCGGCTACCATCCGCACGCACCGCCGTCCTGATCGGGATGGGGACAGATCCGGAAACCACCCGAATCCAAATCCGACAGCGGCTCGGCACGGATGCCGGCGATGCGTTCAGCCCGCCGCTCACCGCCGCGCGTGTGCTGGGCAGCATGGCGAACATCACCGCCAACCGGATCGGCGTCCAGCTCGATCTGACCGGCCCCGCTTTCGCCGTGTGCGCCGAGGAAGCATCCGGGACGGCCGCCCTGGCTTTGGCCGTCCGAGCGCTCCGAGCCGGAGAAATCGACGCGGCACTTGTCGGCGCGGTCGACCTGTCCGACGAGCCGGTGCATCGCGCGGCCGCGGCCGAACTCGGCCTGTCGGCGAATCCAACCGACGCCGCCGTTGTGTTGGTACTCAAGCGACTCGCCGACGCCCGCGCGGACGGCGACCGAGTGATCGCACTCGTCGACCCATCTGACGACACCCGGGCCGACCTGGTAGTCGGCCCCGGCGAATTCGACCCGGCCGAGTTGTTCGGCGCACCCCATGCCGCGCGCGGACTGCTCGGCGTGGCGGTGGCGGCGCTGGCTTTGTGCCACCGCGCCGCGCCGCGGGTCGGGCGACGCGCGGAACCCCGGCCGACCATGACGACCGCCGAGGTCGTCACCCCGGTACTCGGCGCGCCACCCAACCGAATCCGGTTGCGCGCGGCGGATGCCGAACCATGGGCACCCGCACCGCCGACACTGCACCTGTACTCGGGAGCCGACCTGTCCGGGGTTCTGGCCGGCATCGAGTGCGCCGACGGTCCGGCCCGGCTGGCCGTCCTCGCACACGACGACGCACAGTTGACCGACCAACTTGCCGCCGCTCGACGATGGCTCACCGAAGGATCGGCGCGGCCGGATGGCGTGGCCTTCCGCGAAAGCCCACTCGGTGGCGAAACGGCTTTCGTGTACACGAAAGGCTCGGCCGCCTACGCCGGCATGGGCGCCGACCTCATGCTCGCGTTCTCCCCTCTCACCGGCATGGCCGGCGCGGACCTCGCCGCCTGGGCGCACCGTGGCGACGGGCGGCCGAAGGACGCGTTGGACCAGATCGTCGGCGTCGGCTACCTCGCGCGGCTGCACACCCGGATCACCCGCGAACTGCTCGGCATCGAACCCCACGCGGCGATCGGTTACTCCTCAGGGGAATCCGCGGCGCTCGTGGCGTTGGGCGTGTGGACCGACGCGCCGACGCTCGCCGCCGACGCCCGCGCCAGTGGGCTGTTCACGCACGAGCTCGGCGGCGAACTGCGCGCCGTGCGCCGGTACTGGGCACGGACCGGGATCGCAGGGGACCGGTGGTCCGGTTTCGTCGTGGCCGCCGATGCGGACCGGGTCCGGCAGCTGGTCGAGGACGAGCCCGCCGTGCACCTGACGGCGATCTGCGCCCCCGGCGCGTGCGTCATCGCGGGCGAGCGGGAGGCGTGCGCCGCCGTCGTCAAGCGGCTCGAACCCGGTGCCTGCGCACAGATCCACTACGACCTGGTCGCCCACGCGCCGGAGGTCGCCGAGGTCCGGGACCGGTGGCACGCGCTGCACCGACGTCCCACGACGGCCGTGCCGGGCATCCGGTTCTACCGTTGCGCGACCGGCGAGTGGTACCACCCGACCGAGGAGTCGGCCGCCGACGCACTCACCGAACAGGCGATCTCGGCCGTCGACTTCCCGGCCGTGATCGAGCGCGCGTGGCACGACGGTGTCCGCGTGTTCATCGAGCACGGTCCCGGTGCGCAGTGCACGGGTTGGATCCGCCGCATCCTCGGCGACCGTCCGCACATGGCTCTTGCCCTGGACGGACCGCAGGACCGAGGACTGTGGCCACTGTCCACTGTGGTCGCGGAGCTGGCCGCCGCCGGTGTTCCGGTCCGAGCCGACGCCATGACGGACTTCTTTGCCACGCAACGGGTAGCTCCGGCCGGTCCGACCGTAGGCGTGCCCGCCCGCATGCCGGCGCCCGTCGAGTACGCGGTGCTGGCACGTGCGCCCGACCTCGCCCCCGCCGAACTTCCGGTATCGCCGACATGGCCTCAGTTGATCATCGCCGCCCACCGGCAGCACCTGGACGTCCAGGCCGAAGCCCATACCCACTTCCTCGCCACCCGTACCGCCGCCCTTCGCGCCATCACGCCACCGGTGCGGCGCGGGCGCCCCGGTCCCCAATTCGACCGCGCCGCGCTCGAACACCTTGCCGACGGCCGGATTTCCGAGGTGTTCGGGCCGATGTTCCGAGTGCAGGACGACGACCTGCGCCAGACCCGGATGCCCCGCCCGCCGCTGCTGCTGGCCGACCGGGTCACCGGCATCGACGCCGAACCCGGCTCGATGCGCACCGGCACGATCTGGACCGAGACCGACATCACGCACGACGCCTGGTATCTCGACGCCACCGGCCGGATGCCCACCGGGCTGCTCGTCGAGGCAGGCCAGGCGGACCTGCTGCTGATCAGCTGGCTGGGCGCCGACCTGCACAACCGGGGCGAGCGCGTCTACCGCCTGCTGGGCAGCGACGTCACCTTCCACGGCAGTCCGCCCGTGCCCGGAACGACGCTGGACTACGAGATCCGCATCGTCGGCCACGTCAACCACGGCCCGGTCCGGCTGTTCTTCTTCGAATACGACTGCCGCCGCGACGGCGAACTCCTGTTGACGGTGCGCGACGGCCAGGCCGGCTTCTTCTCCGACGACGAACTCGCACGCAGCGGCGGCGTGTTGTGGGAACCGGCTGGGAACGTGACGCTGGACCCGCCGCCGGTCCGGTGTACCGCCAATTCCTTCGACGCCGCAGCGGTTCTCGCCTTCGCCGATGGCCGGCCTGACGCGTGTTTCGGTCCGGGTTGGGAAGTCACCCGCGCCGACGTGCGCAGCCCACGGATCGGTTCCGGACGCATGCGCCTGCTCGACGAGGTCACGGTATTCGACCCGGCCGGCGGCTATCTACGCGCGCAGACAACGGTCCGCCCTGACGACTGGTATTTCGACGGACACTTCCGCAACGACCCGTGCATGCCAGGCACCCTGATGTCCGAGGGCGGCCTGCAGGCCATGTCGTTCTTCCTGGCAGCCTGCGGGCTCACGATCGGCAGGGACGGCTGGCGGTTCGAACCCGTGCCGGATCGGCCGGCGAGGATGCGCTGCCGGGGCCAGGTCACGCCCGCGAACCGTTGTCTGACCTATGAAGTCTTCGTGTCGTCCATGACAGCGGAGCCGATTCCCACCGTGGTCGCGGACGTGCTGGTGACCGTGGACGGCGTGAAGGCACTGCATGTCGCGGACTGTGCGGTACGGCTGGTGCCGGACTGGCCGCTCGGCCACTGGCGGCATCTCGGGCCGCCTGCTGTTCAGCGCACGTCGGAACCCGTGCCGCTGCACCAGCTCGGCGGCCTGGTCGGGCACGTCGAGCCGAAATCCGTCGCCGAAATCGACGGGCTGAGCCTCGGTTACGCGTCGCTGCTCGCATGTGCGTGGGGGCGGCCGATCGACGGTCTCGGCCCGATGGCCGCGCCGTTCGTCGGACCGCGGCGGGGACCTCGGCTGCCGGGACCGCCGTACCACTTCATGACCAGAATCACGGCGGTAACCGGGCCGTACCAGGGTATGGCCGTTGAATCCACTGTGGACGCCGAATACGACGTGCCTGACGCGGCGTGGTATTTCGCCGACAACGACAGCCCGACCATGCCCCTTGCGGTCCTGATGGAGATCGCCCTGCAACCGTGCGGCTGGCTGGGCTGTTATGTCGGCAGCCCCGTGCAGATGGACACGGAACTGTTGTTCCGCAACCTGGACGGTGATGTCCGCGTGTTCCGGGAAGTGCGGCCGGGCACGAAAACCGTGTGCACCACGGTACGGCTCACCGCCGTGTCACACATCAACGCGATGATCATCGAATCGTTCGCGATCGAGTGTTTCGCCGACGGCGCGCGACTGTTGAGCGGCACCGCGGTGTTCGGCTATTTCTCGACCGCCGCTTTCGCCGACCAGCCCGGCCTGCCGCCGTCACCCGCCGAACGCGACCGCCTCGCCGAGCCGTGCGCGCAGCAGCCGTCATTGCATACCGAGCGCCGGCTCGCCGGTCCGATGCTCATGATGTTCGACCGAATCACCGGCTACTGGCCCGACGGCGGTCCGGCCGGCCTCGGGCGGCTGCGCGCGGAGATGGACGTCGATCCCGGCGCGTGGTTCTTCAAGGCGCACTTCTTCCAGGACCCGGTGATGCCCGGTTCCCTCGGCGTCGAAGCGATGTGCCAACTGCTGCGGTGGTACATGATCAAGCGTGGCATCGGCGCAGGCCTGCCCGATCCCCGGTTCGAGCCGATCGCCCTGAACGAGCCGCTGACGTGGACGTATCGGGGGCAGATCGTGCCCGGCGACCGGCTGGTCACGGTCGAGCTGGACGTGTTGGAGATCAGCGGCACGACGGCGTTCGCCACGGCGTGGCTGTGGGTCGACGGGCGTCGCATCTACCGGCTGACCCGGTTCGGCATGCGGCTGGTCGCAGAGGTCTAGTCCAATCACTGACGGAGCCCCGCCGGGTGCTGGCGGGGCTCCGGCGACCAGCCGATGGCCAGGTTTACTAGCTCGGCTCGGTACCCCAGACCAGGGATCCGTTCTGGTACAGGGTCACGGTTTGCGTGTCCTTGTAGACGAAGCTCGGGTCGGAGATGAACGAGTAACTCGCGGTCGTGTTGAAGTTCGACCAGTTGACGTGGTGGATTTGCGTCTGGATCTCGCCGGTGTTCTGGCCGGGAGCCACCGATCCGGCCCCGGCGCCGAAATCGATCTCGACATACGTGTTCGCCATCGTCTTCGGCGAGGGAAGGGCCACGAACTTGGCCGAAACATTGCTGCAGTTCACCTGCGCCCAGTTACACACGAACACCAGTGGGTCGGTGGGCGTTTCGTTGTTGAACCAGTACCGCATGGACAGACCACTCAACGGCACAGCGGTCGTGCCGGTGTTGACGATCTGATAGAGCGCGTACAGCGTGTTATCGGGATTGTCGTTGTCATGTGAGCGGTCCTGAACCTTCAGACCAGCGGTTGCCGCCGGTACGACAGAGCCCTGCGCGGCTGGCGCGACACCAGCTACGGCGGCCGGAACGGGACCGAGAACAAACAACGCTACGAGCAGGCCGGTACTTAACCGCCTCATCTCAACTCCTTGCGTGGTTGGATAATCCGGGTGTGGACATCCACACATCGCCGGCGAGCATGCCCTCCGGCGGCCCGCACTTGTAGGTAACTTTGATATTAAGCAGGCCCACCGCCGCGAGTCAACGCGCGGATCAGGAACGTCCATTCACGGGTAAGTTCGTGTGATGGCGGAAATTCCCAGGTGGGCAGGGGTGGCGAGCTATTATATCCCGGGACGGCCTGATGTCGTTTCGGAATCCGAATTACCTGCTCGGATGCGCGCGGAACAATGAAAGTTTCTTGTGACGACCCGCCGAACGGCTGGCTCGATCGCGCTCGGAACGCGAGCCGACCGATGGCTCAGCGGGAAAGTTGCGCGGACGTCCGTCACGGCGCCGCGTCGTCCCGGCCAGATCATGTCGAGATGGCACGCACGATGAAGCCGAAGAGTTGCGTGCCCAGATCGTGCAACGCATCGGTGGTCATGGTGCGTAGCGGGCCTTGGTTGATCAGGGTGGCCAGGCCGTGGACGGTCGCCCACACGCTGTACTCGATGTTCGGCCTGCGCTCGGCGGCGAGCACGCCGGCACGGGTGAGCTCGTCGAGTGAGTCCCGCAGGATCCCCAGCGGCGACCGGGTTCCCTCCCCGCCCGCGTCGTCGTTGGCGTACCGCAGATGATCCGGGATCGCGAAGGCGGTCTCGAACAGACCGCGCTCGGCGACGGCGAAGTCGAGGTAGGCGTGGCCGATGGCGCCGAGCCGCGCTTTCGCACCGGTCTTGGTGCCGTAGCGCATGGGTACCTCCGCGACCCCGACCCGCATCGCGCCGGCGAGTTGCCCCATCGCGAACAGGCACACCTCAGCCAACAGCTCATCACGGTCGGCGAAATGCTTGTAGGCGGCGTTGGGAGCCACCCCGACCTTACGGGTGGCCTCGCGCAACACGACCGCGTCGGGGCCGCCCGCACGGGCGAGCTCTATCCCGGCCTCGATCAGACCACTGCGGACCTGGCCGGTAGGCCTGCGTCCACCCGTGGACCGTCCGGCCTTGGCAGTGGTGTCGGCGCCAGGTGTCATTGGGTGGACATCGTACACCATGCGCCCGGGCCTCGACCCGTGGTGGACAGCGTCCACCGAGCCGAGCTATGGTGGACAGTGTTCACCAACCGAGCTGCTGGAGAGGCTGGCCATGGATACCGTTGACACCCTGGTTTCCCGCAACAAGACCTTCGCCGCACAGGGCCGGCAGGACGGGCTGAGCCTGATGCCCACACTGCGGACCATCGTCATCGGGTGCGCCGACCCACGTGTCGATCCCGCCGACGTACTCGGATTGAACCTCGGCGAGGCGCTGGTGATCCGCAACGTCGGTGGCCGGGTCGTGCCGGCGACACTGCAGACGTTGGGGCTGCTGGCAATGATCGGACGAGCCGAAGGGTTACGGCCAGGGCCGGGCTGGAACATCGTCGTGCTGCACCACACCGACTGCGGAATCACCCGTCTGAACGCGCATCCCGACGCGTTGGGCCCGTTTTTCGGACTCAACGGTGATGAGCTGTCCACCATGGAGGTCATGGACCCGTGGACCGCGGTCGCCGTCGACGTCGCGACGCTGAAAGCCACACCAGGTGTGCCCGCCCCCTGGCTGGTCTCAGGTCTGGTCTACGACGTGGCCACCGGCCGCGTCGACGTGGTGTCCGCACCCAGCCCGGTCCGCGACTCCTGATCACGTCGACAGGGCGTATCCGCGGATACGCCCCGTCGCGCTGTCAGGCGCGCGGAGTGAGGATCGCGACGGGGATCGTGCGGCCGGATTTCTCCTGGTACTTGCCGAAGAACGGGGCCGTGGCGACCACGACGTCCCGCCACAGCGTGTCCCGCTCGGCGCCCTCGGCGAGCCGGGCGTCGACGTCGTGGCTCATCCCGCCGATCTGGATGGTGGCCTTCTTGGCGGCCGCCAGATTGCGCACCCACTGTGGGTCGTACTTCGCGCCACCGGCCGACCCGGCCAGCAGGTAGCCGCCGTCGTGGTCGAAGTAACTGACCGCGACCGTGTGCGGGGTGCCGGTCTTGCGGCCGGCCACGGTCAGCAACAGCACCCTGGTGCCCTGGATCTTGCCGCCGATCCGGCCGCTGGACCGGCGGTAGAGCCCGACCGCGACCGAATTGGCCACCCGCATCGCCTTCTTCATCACCGGGTTCGCCATAGCGGGATGATAGACCGACCGACGTCAGACCGCAGGAATCTCCGCCGTCCGCGCTACGAGCACCCGTTCAGCCACGGCGGCCACGGCGAGCACGACCAGGTTGGCACCCAGCCCGACCATGCCGACACTGAACGTGCCGAACAGCGTCGGCGCCCAGAACGTCAGCCAGATCACCACGGCCTCACCGACCACGATGCCGAGCAACACCGGCACCTTGCCGACCAGGACGGTGCGCAGGAACGCCAAACCGTTGGCGGGGGCCAGTTGCGCCGTGCCGCTGAACGTCAGCAGCAACAGGTTCGCCAGCAGCGCGGGCCGGAAGATACCGAGCAGCAACGCCAGGCCGCACGCCACCACCACGGTGCCGTGGTTGAGCCAGAACTGCCGGCGCTCACCGCGAACCCGCGCGATGTTGCGGGCGACCAGTGAGGAGATACCGATCAGAATGCCGGCCGACGGCACCATCGCGGTGGCGATCGCGGCCACCACGACCACCCCGGTCACCCAGGACGGCAGCGCGTGCTGGCTCAGCGACAGCAGAATCCCGTTGGAGCTACTGGACTTCGGCAGCACCAGAATGGCCGCGAACCCGACGATCATCGGGAACAGCAAACACAACGTGTAGAGCGGCAGGAACGTGTAGTTGCGCCGTAACGCCTTCGGGTCGCGCGCGGACATCAGCGCCGGCCAGGTGTGTGGCAGGGTCATGAACGCGACACCGATCGCGCTGATCAACATGTTGGTGACGAACCACGTTCGGTCGTTCGGTCCACTGTGGATTGTCAGCGCGCCCGGGTGCAGCAGTGCGATCCGGTGGAACATCGACGAGATGCCGCCGGCGAAGTGCACGGGCACGGCGATGATGAGGACGGCCAGCACCACGAGCATGATCGCGTCCTTGAAGTACGACGTGGCCGCGACCCCGCGCAGGCCTGCCCACAGCACGAACGCCACCACGAGCAGGCAGCCGATGACCATGCTCAATGTCCCCGAAGCGGCGTTCCCGGTGACCAGCCGGACGATCAGGCCGAGCCCGGTGATCTGCAACTGCAGGTACGGCAACACGAACACGACGCCGATCACCGCCGACACGGTACCGAGCAGCTTACTGTCGTACCGGCCGGCCAGAAAGTCGCCCTGGGTCAGGTAACCGTGCTCCCGGCCGAGCGTCCACAGCCGCCGTGCCAGGAAGAACAGCAGCACGTACGCGATCGGCACGTACGGCAGCGCGTACATCGCCGCGACGCCACCGGAGAACACCAGACCCGCGAGGCCGAGGAACGTGAAGGTGGTGAACACCTCGCCCGCCTGCAGGAACCACATGGTCACCGACCCGAACCGGCGGCCGCCGACCACCCACTCGGACAGGTCGGCGGCCGGGCGGCGGCGCCCGAGCACGCCGAGAAGTCCAATGAGGACGATGCCGGCGAAGGTGAACACAAGTGTGATCGTCATTTCGGCACCTCCCGCCCCATCATGCGTTCGGCCAGCAGGAGGGACGCGGACAGCAGCACGCACCAGCCGCCGCCCCACACCATCATTCTCGGCAGCCCCAACCACAGGGCGTCGGTGTTCACGAACGGCAGGAACGGCATCAGGACCATGGCCAGCACCGGAACAATCGGGAACAGGTGATATGGACGCATCGCGCCTCCCTCGACTCGCCGGGATCGTGTGAACGGCTAACGATCCCATCGGAGCAGTAACGGGCCTTTCCGTCAAGATGTCCCGAAAGTCCTTACGGTCAGCTGACCCCGCGGCGATCGGCCCCGCTTGGGCGGGCGTTCGGTGCGGCGTCACGGCATGATCCCGCTGGGACACCGCTGTGCGAACCGAGGAGCGTGATATGGCGGACAACGGCTGGCACCGGGTCGACCCGGCCGACGTACCCGAGGAGGGGCGGGTCCGTGGCGTGGTCGTTGCCGGCCGCACCGTGGCGCTGTCCAGGTGTGGCGACAGGTTCGGCGCGCTGGAGAACCGCTGCCCGCACCAGGGCGGCCCGCTCGGCGAGGGGTCGATCGAGAAGGGCCTGCTGCGCTGCCCGTGGCACGGCTACGACTACGACCCGATCACCGGGCGACCGCCGGAGGGCTTCTCCGACGGCGTGCCGACCTACCCGGTCCAGCAACGCGACGACGGGGTGTACGTCCAACTGCCCGAGCCGATACCACCCCGGCGCACGGTGGCGGACGTGCTCGTCGAAACACTTGTCGCATGGGGCATCCGGTACGTGTTCGGCATGGTCGGGCACTCCAACCTCGGGTTCGCCGAGGCGCTGCGCCGGGCCGAGGAACGTGGCGAGCTGACGTATGTCGGGATTCGGCACGAGGGCGCGGCGGCGTTCGCGGCCGGCGCGTACGGCAAGCTGACCGGCCGGCCAGCCGCGTGTTTCGCGATCGCGGGCCCCGGCTCGACGAACCTGCTGACCGGTCTGTACGACGCCAAACTGGACGGCGCGCCCGTGGTCGCGATCTCCGGCCAGGTGCCGTCGAAGGTGCTCGGCAGGGGCGCCTTCCAGGACGTCGACCTGTCCGCCGTGTTCCGCGACGTCGCGGTGTCCACCACGACCGTGCACAGCGGCAGCGACCATGCCGAACTGGCGGCGCTCGCGGTCAAACACGCCGTTGACCGCAGGGGCGTGGCCCATCTCGTGCTGCCGGACGAGGTCCAGACACAGCCGAGCGACGCCGTCGCCGGCCGCCCGGACGGCCGCCGGTCCGACCGGCTCGTGCGGCCGACCGATACCGCGATCGCCGCCGCCGCAACACTTGTCCGCGATGCCCTGCGCCCGGTGCTGATCGTCGGGCACGGCGCCCGCACGGCCGCCGACGATGTCCGGCGACTGGCCGAACGGCTCAACGCCCCGGTGCTGACCACGTTCAAGGCGAAGGGGCTCGTCCCGGACACACATCCGCTCGGCGGCGGGGTACTCGGCCGCAGCGGCACCCCGGTCGCGAGCTGGCTGATGAACGAGGCCGACCTGCTGATCGTCATCGGCGCCTCCTTTTCCAACCACACCGGAATCGCGGGCTACAAACCTATTCTGCAGATCGACGACGACCACGCCGCGATCGGACGTTTCGACGCCGTCACCACCGCACTGCTCGGTGACGCCCGACTGACAGTGTCCGCATTGGACACTGTCGTCGGCGAGCCGAAGGCCACCGACCAGCGCCCGGACATCGCGGCACGGTGGGAGATCTGGCGCGCGGAGAAGGCCCGCCGGGCGCGCGACGACCGGGGTCGGGGCGTCGCGGCCGCGGCGGTGTTCGACGCGCTGTCCCGGCACCTGCCCGCGGACGCCGTGGTGACCGTCGACGTCGGCAACCATGCCTACTCGCTCGGCCGCTACCTGGAGTCGAAAGGCCAGCCGGTGCTGATGTCCGGGTACCTCGGCTCGATCGGCTTCGGGTATCCGGCCGCGTTGGGCGCGTGGGCGGCCGCGCCCCACCGCCCGATCGTCGCGGTGACCGGGGACGGCGGGTTCGGCCAGTACGCCACCGAGCTGACCACCGCCGTCAAGTACCGCATCCCGGTGAAACACCTGCTGCTCAACAACAACGCGCTCGGCAAGATCAGTAAGGAGCAGTTGGCCGGCGACTACCCGGTCTGGCAGACGTCCCTGCACAACCCCGACTGGGCCGCCTACGCCCGGCTGTGCGGCGCGACCGGTATCCGGGTCACCGCCGCCGACCAGCTCGACGAGGCCATGACCACCCTGTTCGCGGCCGACGGCCCGGCTCTGCTCTGCGTCGAGCAGGATGCAGAACTCCTGTAGCCACAACGAAAGGAAGCCCGTGCCCTACGACGACCTGCGTGCCCTGTTCATCAACGGCACCCTCAAACGCTCCCCGGAGGCCAGCAACACCGAGGGCCTGATCGAGGTCAGCACGCGGATCATGGCGAAGAACGGCGTCACCGTCGAGGTGCTGCGCGCGATCGACCACGACATCGCCACCGGTGTCTGGCCGGACATGACAGAGCACGGCTGGTCGAGCGACGAGTGGCCGTCGATCTACCAGAAGGTGCTGGCCGCCGACATCCTCGTCATCGCGGGCCCGATCTGGCTCGGCGACAACAGTTCGGTCACCAAACTGGTCATCGAGCGGCTCTACGCCTGTTCCCACCTGCTCAACGACGCAGGGCAGTACGCCTACTACGGCCGGGTCGGCGGCTGCCTGATCACCGGCAACGAGGACGGCGTCAAGCACTGCGCGATGAACGTGCTCTACAGCCTGCAACACCTCGGCTACACCATCCCGCCACAGGCCGACGCCGGCTGGATCGGCGAGGCCGGCCCCGGTCCGTCCTATTTGGACCCCGGATCGGGCGGCCCGGAGAACGACTTCACCAACCGCAACACGACGTTCATGACGTGGAACCTGATGCACATGGCCCGGATCCTCAAGGACGCCGGCGGCATTCCGGTACACGGCAACCAGCGCAGCGAATGGGACGCCGGCTGCCGATTCGACTTCGCCAACCCAGACTACCGCTAACCGAACACCAGGGGCGAACCCGGCCAAACACAGGCGCCGTAGCTCATCATCCCGAGGCAGATCCGCGAGACGTGCGGCGGGCCGAGCCAGTATCACAGCCCGCAACCCAGCCACCGCCCCTGGCGGGCCGCCGCAGTGTCTTCCCGGAGCTCGCCCAGCGAGCGCAGGGAAGGCACTGCATAAAGGCGGCCCGCCCCGCGAGCGGAGCGAGCCAATGTAACTGGACACCGCGGCGACGGCTGAGAGGCGACACAGCCGTCACCGCGGAGGACTCAGTGCACGGTCACCGTCCGGTCGCAGCCGGCCAAGTG